>CALVPL010000127.1 GCA_944351315.1 uncultured Bacilli bacterium
GTTCCACACTTCCTTTAGCCCCAACATCACTGTTGATGCGTTGTGCTTCTCTAACACTTCGTTGATACCTACGCGTGTAAGGGACTTTCACCCTCTAGCTATATGCCATGCACGGCACACAACAAAATAAACTTGCTTTTAATGGCAAGTTTTTTTATTTTAACGAATACAATTTCTTTACTTCTTTAATAGTTAAAGGCCGAGCTTCCCCCTTCTTCAACCCATCTAAAGTCAAAAAAGCATAACTTTCTCTTTTTAATTCAAGAACTTTATGATCTAAAGAAGCCATCATTCTTTTTACAATATGATTTCTTCCTTCAACAATCCCTAAACGAATAATACTCGTTTTATTTTCAGAATTTGTTTTTACGACTTTAAAATAAGTAGGAACAACCTTACGCCCATCAATAACAAGTCCTTTTTTTATTTGTTGAACTTCAAAACCAGTGAGAATTCCTTGAATTTTAGCTCGATAAATTTTTTCAACTTCATGAGAAGGATGAGTTAAAATATTAGTAAGTTCTCCATCGTTAGTCAACAATAATAATCCCGTGGTATCATAATCTAAACGCCCTACTGGATAAAGACGATTTTTAGAAGGAATAAGAGAGACCACTGTAGTTCTTCCCTTATCATCCGAAACACTAGAAATTGTTTTTTCTGGTTTATAAAGAAGAAAATATTCCTTTTCTTCACGAGTTAAAACTTGATTTAAAATAGTTATTTCATCTTCTTTTTTTACTTTAGTTCCAAGCTCTTTGACAACAACACCATTTACCTTTACTTGACCAGTAAGAATATACTCTTCAGCCTTACGTCGCGAACAAAAACCAGAGTTAGCAATCACTTTTTGTAACCGTTCCATAAAAGTCTCCTTTCAATTTTAGTTAGATTCTTCAAACATTTTTAAAAATTCCCTAGGAATCTTTGTTTGAATATGCAATTCTTTTTTTATTGGCGGAACTATCAGATCCAATTTTACAGCATGAAGACCCAATCTCCCTAAAGGATTTTTTAAAGAACCATACTTCTTATCCCCAATAATAGGATGATGTAAGCCTTTTAAATGTACTCGTATTTGATTTTTACGACCTGTTCCAATCCAAATTTTTAATAACGAATATTTATTTGTTTGTTTTAAAACCTCATAATGCGTAATAGCTAATACTCCTTTACTAGCATCTGTAGTTTCATGAACATATAATCGCTTGTCCTCATATAAATAATTTTTTATCGTTCCAGCTTTCTTTTCCATTTTTCCTTCAACCACTGCAATATATTCACGATTTTTAGCCCAATCTGCCCAATGATTTTGAATTTCTTTTTTTAATCTTTCATCTTTAGCAAAAAGAACAATCCCAGAAGTATCCTTATCTAAACGATTCACAATAAAGACTTTATTCTTAGGATGCTGTTTTTTAACATAAGCACTAACCTCTTGATATAACGTATGATTTTTTTCTTTTTCAGTACCAACAGTAAGTAACTTAGAAGGTTTAGAAACAATTAACAAATTTTTATCTTCATAAAGAAGGTCCAGTTTTTTCTTTTTCATACAAAACTCCTTCAATTTGATATTCTTTCACCACTCCATTAACTTGGGTTTGCAAATTCAAAACTTCTCCAGGATATAAATAGCTACAAATATTTTTCAAGTAATTTTCATCATCTACTCCATTCATTCCTTGAAATAAAAGATCATATGGGGTATCTTTTTTAACCCGAGTTCTTCCCCAATTATATCCAAAAACACCTCTAATTAAATCTTCATCTTCCAAAATTAAAAACTGTAAATAAGCACTACCAATACGAATACTTAAATCGGCATTTTGACAAACTTCATTAAAATGATAAAACTGCCAAGGCTCACCACTTTCATAAAGTTCTATAGCCATTTGTATTTTTTGACGATCTTCTAAAGAAAAACTAGATAGATCCATATTTTTTAAAGAAGAAATATCCATTCCATCACAACATTTGGGAAGAATACAAATATAATCCATTCCTATTTGTTCATGATTTTCCCATACTGGAACACTTATTCCTTCTCCGCACAATGCACTGGTAATTTGAGCAACATTTTGATAATTAGCAGCTTCGACATCAGAACTTCGTTCTTGCGTAAACAACAAAACCATAAAAGTATAATCCAAATTATATCGATCTGCATATTTTTTTATAGAATTTCCAAAAACTGTCTCTGTTTCAGTTCGTTTTTGATAATCAAGTTCATTCATTTCTTTCACTGGAACTTGAACAGAAATAACTGGAAGGCTTGGTTCTGTTACAGAATCTTTTAGTTCATCTTTTTCAAAAGAATCTATTTCTAAAGTTTCAATAGTAGGTTCAGGAATTTCAGTAACAATCTGTGGTTGTACAAAAGAATTCTCTTCTTTCATTTCTAATTGATTTATGGCCAGCAAAAGCACAGAAGTAAGTCCTAAAACTTTCCAAATCGGGGCTGTATTTTGCAATAGATGAACACGACCATGATTAGATTTGAAAGATTTTTCTCGAGGTCTTTTTGCAATAGTTTCCACAACAATTCCATCTTTTTTCTCTTTCAATTCATAAAAATATATCTTAGGTTCTTGATCATGATCATGAATAGTGTAAGCAAGCTTTTTAGAACCAATTAATATTTGTTTATGAAGAGTATCAATCTCGACATTTCCTTCATGAAAAAGTTCAAAATAATTTCTTTTTAAAGTTTCAAGAAGCAATTTTCTTTCTTGTTCTGCCAACTTTTCTTTATTCATCTTACATTTCCTCATTTAAAAGATTGGCAACTTCTTCTAACTCTTCAGAAGAAACATCATTCAATGTATTAGATTCATCTGCTGGATCATACGCTGAAACATACATCTCATCACTCTCGTCATTCACATATTCATACACTAAATAGTATTTTTTTGTTTTTTCAGAATAAAGACTAGTAATAACTTGACACTCTACACTACCTGTATCAGTATCTAGAAAAAAAGTATCATTCATGAACCTCTTCCTTTCTTTTTTTTATGATTTCATTTACAGCCTTCAAAACACCAATTTTTCCAGACTCATAAGTAATTCCTCCTTGTTGATAAGCCATATAAGGTTCTCTTAATGGGCCATCACAAGAAAGTTCAATACTAGATCCTTGAATAAAAGCACCAGCAGCCATAATCACCGGATCTTTATATCCAGGCATATCAACTGGAATAGGTTTTACAAAAGAATCAATAGGACTTCCACTTTGAATTCCTTCACAATAAGAAATTAAATCAGCAGGATTTCCAAAAGCGATAGTTTGCACAATATCTACTCGATTTTCTAAAGGTTCTGGATCAACAATATATCCTAGTTCTTTTAATAAAGCACTAGCTAAAATACTTGTCTTTAAAGCACTACTAACAACTTGAGGAGCTAAAAAAAGTCCTTCTAAAAATTGCCGATTTATTCCCAGACTAGGTCCCACTTCCTTACCTTCACCAGGTAAAGTCAGCGATTCAGCAACAAGTTTTATTAATTCTTTTTTTCCAACTACATAACCTCCATTCGGAGCTAAACCACCACCTAAGTTTTTAATTAAAGAGCCAACTACAACATCCGCACCAACTTCACTCGGTTCTTTATCCGAAACAAATTCACAATAACAATTATCTACCATAATAAGAATATTAGAATCCACTTCTTTAATTTTTTTAATAATTCGTTCACACTTTTGAATAGACAAACTTTTTCTACTTGAATACCCTCGGCTTCGTTGAATCTCAATTAATTTTACTTGATGATTTCGAATAAACTCAAGAATTTTCTCATCATCAAAATCATCATTTTTTAAAGGAATTTCAGCATAAGAAATACCAAAACTTTTTAAAGAACTTGGATTTTCCTCTATTCCAATCACTTCATGTAAAGTATCATAAGGAGTACCACTTATAGATAACAACAAGTCATTTGGCCGCAACAACCCAAATAAAGTTTTAGCAAGAGCATGAGATCCAGAAACAAACTGAGTTCTTACTAAAGCATCCTCCGTTTTAAAAATAGTGGCATAAACTTTCTCGATAGTATCACGACCTATATCATCATACCCATACCCAGTCGTCTGCGAAAAATGAGCTTCACTAACATGATTTAACCAAAAAGCTTGTAAAACCTTCGCCGTATTAAGTTCACATATTTCTTCAATTTTCGCAAATACATTTTGTAAATCTGGAAGAATCTTTTCATAAAGTGCCCAAGTCTCCGGTTCTAAATTTATATATTCTTTCATTTTTGTATCACTTTCACCTTTCCAGTTTCCTTAGAATTAATCATTTTTAAAATTTCATCTACTGCTCGATCTAAAGAAACAAACGAAATAAACTTTTTCATATCTTCAGGTATATCATTCATTGGAGTATCTAACCATCCGAAAAGTAAAGTATTAATATGAGCATTTGGATATTCCAATGCAAAATCCTTAGCTAAAATATTAAGACCACTTTTAGAAACATCATATTCCATCGTTCTAGGATCATATTTATCTAAAGTATTATCAGATGAAATATTTACTATTGCTCCACTTCGTTCATTAATTTCATTTCCAAACAATTTCATGAGCAAAAAAGGAGCCAATGTATTTAAAGAAAAAACATTTAAAAAAGTCGAAAAATCCTTTTTATCCAAATCACTCACATGATCAATCGCAGCATTATTAATTAAAACATCAAGGAATATATTCTTATTTTTCAAAAACTTTTGAATTTTATAAATCTCTTCTTCATTTCGTAAATCCGCCTGAATACAAATCGTTTGATCAGGATATTCCTGATGTAACTTCAAAACTTCAGAAGCATTTTGATAATAATGTAAAATAACAAAATAATTTTCTTCAAGTAATTTTTTAGCCAAATGAAGTCCTAATCCTCCAGATGCTCCAGAAAGCAAAATATTTTTCATAAAAGTTCCTCATATTCCCGTTCTTTAAAACCTACAAACACTTTATTTTCAGTTACTAAAATAGGTCTTTTTACTAACATTCCATTAGAACTTAACATATCAATTTTCTCTTCATCAGTCATATTAGGAAGTTTTTCTTTTAAATGCAATTCTTTATAAATTAAACCACTAGTATTAAAAAATTTTTGAACAGGTAAATTAGATTTTTCAATCCATTCTTTTAATTCTTCACTTGTAGGATTATCATTTTTAATATCCCGTTCTTTAAACATTATTTGATGATTTTCCAAAAATTTTCTTGCCTTTTGACAAGTACTACATTTTGAATAACATATAAAAAGATTCATGTTTTACCACCTCATGAATCTATTATAAAGGAAAAAGAACCTGAAAGCAAATTAATAAGAAAAAAAGAAATCTTTCATAAAAAAACTAAAATAATAGCTTAGAAAGTTATAAATTAAATTACACAGGATTCTAAAACGACTTAGGTTGGAGTAGTTCTTACACAGAGGTTTTCAACTACCTAAATTACACAGGATCCTAAAACGGAAGTATTGATAAAAAAAGAAGAATTAACGTTTTCAACTACCTAAATTACACAGGATCCTAAAACGCTACTGCTCCATCAACCATAACTAAATAAGTTTTCAACTACCTAAATTACACAGGATCCTAAAACACTGGAGTAAAATCATGGGGAAACTATGTTGTTTTCAACTACCTAAATTACACAGGATCCTAAAACATTACAAAATTGAAAATGGAAATTTAACAAGTTTTCAACTACCTAAATTACACAGGATCCTAAAACTAACAGCAACAAACGGAGAATTTACTGGAAGTTTTCAACTACCTAAATTACACAGGATCCTAAAACTCTTTCGCTTTCAATTTTCTTTTGCTTAGCGTTTTCAACTACCTAAATTACACAGGATCCTAAAACTTCCAATATTTTTTATTCACACCTCATCACGTTTTCAACTACCTAAATTACACAGGATCCTAAAACGTGATTCAATTTATATGTTATACAGAAAAAGTTTTCAACTACCTAAATTACACAGGATCCTAAAACATAGAAAGTCAAATGTTTAAAAACAATAGTGTTTTCAACTACCTAAATTACACAGGATCCTAAAACCGCTTTACAAGAACGTATGAATATAAGAGCGTTTTCAACTACCTAAATTACACAGGATCCTAAAACTTATCGTTCCCCTCTTCATCTACATCTTTAGTTTTCAACTACCTAAATTACACAGGATCCTAAAACTGATGTAACAGGTGAAGTTACGGAAAATGTGTTTTCAACTACCTAAATTACACAGGATCCTAAAACATATGTATTTAGAATTAGATAAAAAGACAAGTTTTCAACTACCTAAATTACACAGGATCCTAAAACTAGTTATCGTTAAATAAAATATTTGAAATTGTTTTCAACTACCTAAATTACACAGGATCCTAAAACTAATCAGTAATATAACAACCAACTAATTTAGTTTTCAACTACCTAAATTACACAGGATCCTAAAACACATGGGTTAATCCTAAATATCAAAATAAAGTTTTCAACTACCTAAATTACACAGGATCCTAAAACTCGGCTAGTGATGTTGCTCTTATTACAAGAGTTTTCAACTACCTAAATTACACAGGATACTAAAACAACATTGAATTGGGCGGTTCTAAAACTAAAGTTTTCAACTACCTAAATTACACAGGATCCTAAAACACAAGGACGATTTTATCGAGGAAGTTTTTAGTTTTCAACTACCTAAATTACACAGGATCCTAAAACCTATAGAAATTATATCATATTTTTTTAAATTTGTTCTAAAAAAGATTTAACATTGCTTCGAATTTGAAATTTTTTCATTATTAACTCTGACTTATAATTAAATATTTTATCTAAAATATTATATGTTATTAAACTAGTTTCATTGAAAACTTCTAATCGTAAGTCTATCAATTTACTTTTCCAATATCTCTCTATATAATTCATGATTTCTTCTCTATCAAATTCTACAGGCCAAATACTTTCTAACTTGGTTGCTATAAAATTCAAATCAAATTCTTTTACTTCTTTATCAAATACCACGTTATATTCTTTCATTTCTTTTTTTAAATTGACATCAAAAAAATAACAAGATTCATATGCATCTATATCTATAGAAATTAAACTCGAATCATAAAAAATTATTCCAATTTTATTTACATTTTTTTCTAAATAATTTTTTAAAAGAAAATGAATAATTTCATTAATATTTTCAAAATTCATTTTTAAATGAAATTCTACTTGAGATAATATAAGTTTTTCTAAATCTTCAGTTATATCATAATCAATACTCATTTTTATTTCTTCCTGAATATTTTTCAAGATATTCTCTAAATCATAATAAATAATATCATTATCTAAAGTTTCAGTTCTAAAAATCTGAGTTAAAATATATTCATAAAATAAAGTTCCTTTTTTAAAATTCAAATTTTCTAATATTTCAGTTTGATCTGTTAATGTTAATAAAAAGGCATTTTTAGAATCAAGAAGTTTATTTTCTAAAAAAATTTCTATATCTTTATTTTTATTTTCAAATACTTGATAAAAATTATTATAAAATTTTAAAAAGGTTAATTTATTTAAAATCAATATAGAATTTTTTTTGCTTATATCCAACAACAGTTCTTCTTCAGTTGTTTTCATTTTCATAGTTATCACAATAATCACCTCCAAAAATCACTAGTTCTTTACCACCCACTAGCATATCAAATTTATTCTTATCACCTCTTAAATAAATCATGTCTTGATATTGTTTTTCTGTTATTTTTAGAACAACAATATTTCCTAATTTAGGAACTATTCTTTCTAATTTAAATAGGTATTGCTTCATTGATGTGTCATTTTGAATGACTTTTGAATAAACAGAATATTGAAGCATATAAAAGCCTAAACGAATAATATCACGATGAAATTTATTATATATTTTTCGATTTTCCTCATCATAAACTGGTAAATCATAAATTAAAATTAGACGCATTTGTTTGTATAAATTTATATATTGCATAATTTAGGAAAATGTATATAAGAGATATCACCAGTTTCTAAATATTTGAATAAGGTTTGAACAAAAAATTGTATAACAATATGAATTTTATATTCACCATTTTGAAATTTAACTTTATTATTTAAAATATCTACAATATCTCTTTTAATGGTTGGAGTTAAATATTCATCTATTGTATTGGTTAGAATTTCATAAATATAGTAATCGCAGATCGGTCTAAACACCTCAATAAAATCATCGGCTAAATTATATAAATTAAATTCACTTTTATGACAAATTCCTAAAGCGGGGACATATCCACAAGCCACAATTTCTTGAGCTATTTTAGAACGAATAATTTGATAAATATAATTTAAAGCATAGTTTACTATTGTTTCATCAAATCTTTTAAAAGTACTTCCAAATAATTCTTTAAAATAAACTCGACTTGCTATCCCTTCTTTATTTGTTAGATCACCTAAAACTACATCAGACATCATATTCTCTAATAATGAAATTTTTTCTAGTTTATTTGCTTTTTTTAAAGTAAATATCTGATTTTGAATTTTCCATTTAACAATTTCTGTCCATAAATAAATTTGACTGTTTTTATCCCATTCTATCTGATTTTTTATTTTTTTAGGAGCACGGGCATGATTATATAAGGTTTGTAAAGATCCTATTGGCATATGTGAAGAATCATTAAAAATTACATTTATCCCTTCTTCACATAAAGTAGCTAACAGTTTTAAAGAAATATTACATCTTGGATCATCAAATATGATGGTACTAATTTCATCTAGGTTTATATAATAATTATCATTTTCAAAATTTACAACAATGTTATTTAAATCTAATCGAACGCGAACAGCCTTTTCTATATATACGGTTCTAAAAGCCATTTTAATTATAAAAAAAGAGATGCTAGGTTTTAAGCATCTCCAATGGTTACCTAAAATAAGTTATAATAGGAAACCCTGTGTAATTTAGGAAGTTGAAAACTTTTGCTTTCAAGATCCACTTACATTATATCTTACTCTTTAGGCCATGTCAAACGCTTTTTTGCATTTCCAAGAATATCAACATCATATAAAGTAAATTTATCTTTTGCAGTAATTCTTGAGCCATTTTTACCATTTAATAATTTACATCTTACATTTCCGGAATCTTTATCAAAAGTAGACACATATTCAAACATAGGATCTTTTTTATTTTTTTCGATTTCAACAAAATTTCCATTATATAAATCTACGATGTGTTCGACTCTTTTTCCTTTTAAAACTTTGTTATAATAAAGTTGATATAAAGGATGTTGATCATTTATTTTAGGTGCTTTATCATCACCTTTCTTTTTATCAAATTTTAACACAGGTAAATATATTGGAAAGAAAAGAATTTTTTTCTCATCTTTATCCCAATAAAGCTTTGTACAATAAACAGCTACATTATCTAAACCTATATAAGTATTTTCTTTTTTATTAATACTTTTTTTATTTAAAATAAAAGGATCTGTCGCTCTTTGCATATAACGAAGTTTTTTGACTAATACACCTTTACCATTTTTTGACGGAGTAAAAATACCATCTACTCTTTCATTGAAATTTTTCTTTTCATCTCCCATTAATTCTTCACAATAATTTCTAAAAGGATTATTTTTTCCATCTTGATATTTATAATAAATTCCTTTTAAATATTGGAATAATTTTGGATCTTTTTCTTGACACAAAAGAATTTTAGTTGTTTTGGTTTCATCAAATAATTCATTTAAAAGTGATTCATTATTTCTAAATAAATCAGGAGCATAAATATCAGAAATTTGATCAATTCGATAATATTCCCCATCTTTTTTAACATAAGAAGAGATATTTGAATCTGCTATGCTTCTGTTTGCTTCTTTGTTTACTTGCACAGAAATTTGAATATCTTCATCACTCTGAATTTTGGAAATTTCTTCTTTCATATCATACATGGTAAATTTTTCTAATAATTCTGGAAATTCTTTTACTTTATCTTTTTCTTTAATCCAAAATTGACTATTATTTTGAGCTTCTACTATTCTTTTTCCAATTGGAGTTGTAGCAATCCCAGCAACAATAGATGCATCTACTGCGTGATGAAATTTACCGATATCGCGGTTCTTATCTAAATTCCACCAGCTTCTTACTTTATGGGTTAATTGTCCTGGAGTAGATAAAGTTTTAATCTCAATATTTTCACCTTTTAAATTGGCCTTCAAATATTCATTAAACAAACGAACTTGTGTAACTAATTCTTTGGTTGCATAAGCTGTATCTCTCAAATTTCGATTAAAAAATCTTGTTTGATATTTGTTTGGATCATCTGTAATTAAAAAGTTTTGTATCTTCTTTTCAGAGATATTAAATTGTAAAACACGTTTTGTAAATTCCTCAAACTCTACTGAAGACATATAACTAAATGGAATCTTATTTTTCTTTTTACTATTACAATCACGGCAAGAAAGTGTTTTGTTTTCAAATGAATCATCAGCACTTTGACTAAACGGAATAATATGTTCTACTTCTACAGTATTATTTATCACATCATTTATATTAATTCCTTTTCCACAGTAAGGACAATGACCATTTGTTTCTTCAAAAAGCATGACTCTTTCAATCATATTATCTGTAACTTTATCATCACTTACAGTTCTTTCTAAAATATTTTTTGCGTCTTTACGTAGCTTTTCTTGATTTTTTTGAACACGATTAATCTCATTCTGCTTTTCCTTGCCATTCATTTCTTTAGCTGATTCAATAGCGATTACCGAAGGATAACTTCCTTGTTCTTCAATAATCGCATTGATAATACGTATAGCTTGTCTCAATGTTTTTTTTACTTGAGGAGATGCAACAATTTCATCTATGAATTTTGAGGTCATTAGTAAAATTCCTTCACCAGTACCATAGTTTTTTATATAGTATTCACGTGCTTCTTTTTCATAATCAAATTTTTTAGAAACTTGCATAAAATTTAGACAAGTTGCTTTCATATGGGTAATAGCTCTTGTTAAAGCTTTTTCGCTTAAAGCATGATAATCTAAAAAACGATCTTTCTTTAATTTTTCTTGAATCTTACCAATCACATCTAATTCTTCTTGAGTAAATTTATGGATATTTTCTAACATTTTTGCAATTTCAACTTTTCCTGGGGCTACTGCTAAAATATTGATTAGTCGATTATAATTTTCTAAATCATTTATTAACCAAGAACTATCTAGCTTATTTTCTTCATAAATCTTTTTAATAGTCCGATAGGCATTTAATAAGGAAAATAACGGTTTTCCATCTTTATCAATTCGATAACCAGCTATATCTTCTTTTTTTAAGCCCAAAACATCTTTTAAAACTTTACTATAAGAAAGACTTTTTCCTGAAAAATTTTCACAATAATCAAGAATAGCCTCGATTGCATCTGTAGTAAGATGGTATGTTTTATTTGTATCTTGATGAACATAACTTTCTTTTAAAAGATTTTCTCTATTAATTACTCGAATATTTAAAAAGTCATTGATTAGATTAAATTCCTCTGCATAATAGTTTGCTTTAGATGCACATTTTTCATTGACATAAATTTTACAATGACCAATTAGTTCTTCAAATAAATACTTTTCTCTGCCTTCTTTTTTCAATTCTTGATATTCAAGAACATCCTCCTCATTTTTAAAACGCCCATATTCAGAAAAAGATGCTTCACTTCCTGGACCTTCCCAAAACTTTCTTTTACGACTAAAAATCCAAAGTAATCCATTTTCCTCATTGCCGATAATTTTAGATAATTCAGGATAATATTTTATTTGATTTTCTAAGATTACTTGCATCTCTTTTTTTAAATCTTGATGATTTACTACCTCTTCTAAAGCTCGATATTTACCTATTTCTTGCCATTTTTTTATATAATACTCGCAAGGTAAAAGACCATTTAACTCTACTAAAGTTCTTTCTTCATCTCCAAAAGGAATATAGCCACGATGCATCATAAAATAACAGATAATATTCACGATTTCTTGAGATTCTAATTTTTCTTTAAGTCCTTTCACTCTTTTTTTGAGTAACTCTGGTTCAATCGTTATTTCATCAGGAAAACCTATACCTTTAAAAAGTTTTAAAGTTTCATTCACACGGTTTTCTCTTCTTTTTAACCTTCTTCTTGTATTTCTTGCAGTTCTTCTGCCTTCTGCTTCATTTGCTTGTGAAAATAAACGAACTCCTTTTTTCAAAATTTTTTTTGATTCTTCATCAATAACCGAATAGCCTACATTATTAACTCCAAGATCAAGGCCAATAATATATTTTTTTGTTTCCATACTCCCTCCATCTATTACTTTACTTATATCACATAAAGCAACAAAGGACAAGAAAAAAGCTCAACTTTCGTTGAAACTTATTTTTTTAAATAATAATCCCGTTCAGCAATTTCTCTCGCTACTTCCTCTAAATCATCCAATTCTTCCTCATCTAAAATATCTGAAAGAAAAAAGAATAATTCTTTATAATTTTGACATTTTTGATATGGAATATGATATTTTGTTAAAACTTGCTGTTGATATTTTGTTAAATAAAGATTTTGATTTACTTTTTCTAAAGTTTGATCATAAATCACTTGACTTATATCTTTTTCAATTTCGTTTTCCATAATGTCCTCCTTGTCTTTTTATCATATTTTTAAAGAAAATCACTATACTAATAACAGGATGTGAAAAAATGAAAGAAAAAATATATGAATTCCTGCGTATTTTTACTCCATTAATACTAGGAGGAATTACAAGTTTTTTTATTAAAAATGCAATAGACTACTCCTCCTTAAATAAGCCTATTCTCTCTCCTCCAGGTTTTGTTTTTCCAATTGCTTGGAGCATTCTTTACTTACTTATGGGAATAGCTTACTTCATTTATCGAAAAGACTATAACGAAAAAAACGTCAAAATAGCCTATTATCTTCAATTATTTTTAAATCTTTCATGGATTTTCATTTTCTTCGTACTCAAATGGTACTTACTAGCAATATTCTGGATTATAATATTACTCGCAACTGTCTTTTATTGTCTGTTAAAATTTTTAGAATCCAAAAAAGTTGCTGGATACTTATTTATTCCCTATTTACTGTGGATTATTTTTGCAACATATTTAACTATAGGTATCTATATTTTAAATTAATCCGCATTTTCATAAGAAAGCAAATCCCGAATATCTTTTTCGGTTAATTTCTTTAAATAAGAAGCATCATCCATTCCTCCTTCTAAGATTTTATCACTTAGAAGTTTTTTCTTTTGTTGTAAAGTTAATATTTTTTCTTCAATAGTACCTTTACAAATCAATTTAATAACTTCAACATTTTTCGTTTGACCAATCCGATGCGTCCGATCTGTCGCTTGATTTTCGGCTTGAGGATTCCACCATAAATCTAAATGAATAACCACATCGGCACTAGTTAAATTAAGACCCGTTCCTCCACTTTTTAACATAATTAAAAAAACATTTGTATCGTCTTTATTAAAAGCATCGACAAGCATTTTTCTTTTCTGAGCAGACACATCTCCAGCAATGGTATAACTAGAAATTCCTTCCTCATCCAACATTTTTTTAACCATTTCTAAGGCCGTTTTAAAACTAGTAAATAATAATATCTTATGTCCATTTATTACTAATTCTTTAATAATTTTAAGCAAATTTTCCATTTTACTACTGCCATTTTGATAATTTTCCAAAATTAAAGAAGGCGAAATACAAATTTGTCTTAATTTTGTAAGCAAACTCAAAATAATCATTTTATTCTTAGCAAATCCCCCATTTTGAATTAAAGTAGTCATTTCTTCATTTGCATTTTTCACTTCAGCAGCATATATTTTCTTTTGCTCTTCATTTAAATCGATATAAATATTATTTTCTGTTTTCATCGGTAAGTCTTTAACGACATCCTTTTTCTTTCTTCTTAAAATGAAAGGTTCTACTTGCTTTTTTAAATTTTCTAACAACTGATTAGTTTCCTCATCAAAATCTTTAACTTTATATTTTTGTTGAAAACGAACTAAACTAGCCAAAAATCCTGGCATGATAAAATCAAAAATACTCCATAACTCGACAACTGAATTTTCAATAGGAGTTCCAGTTAAAGCAATTTTGGTATTTGCTTCAATACTTTTAACAGCTTTCGTTAATCCAGTTTTAGGATTTTTAATATTTTGAGCCTCATCAATCACAAACACCAAAAAAGATTGTTGCTGGTAAAACTCTAAATCTTCTCGTAATAACCCATAACTCGTAATATAAATATTGCCATGAAAATCATTAAGTTCACTTTTTCTTTTTTCTTTCGAACTTGCAAAAACTTTATAGGACAATGAAGGAGCAAATTTAGTAAATTCACTTTCCCAGTTATAAACTAAAGAAGTTGGACAGACAATTAAAAATCGAGCATCCGGATTTTCTTTTAAAAGTTTACGAATAAAACAAATCGTTTGTAAAGACTTACCAAGCCCCATTTCATCCGCTAGAATGCCTCCAAAACCACATTTAAAAATTGTATACAACCATTTAACTCCCAATTTTTGATAATCTCGTAAAATTTTATTTTCTTCTTTTGTAAAACTTAATTTTACATCCTGGTATTCTTTAAATTGAGAAATAAAATTTTGAAACAAAGAATCCGTTTTAATACAACCATATTTTTCTTCTTTTAATGCTTCTAAATATAAAGCTCGATATTTAGGAATCTTTCCATGTCCCAAATCTTTAGGATCCAATTCTAATTCCTCAGTTAATGCCTCTAATTCTTGTAAAGATTTTTCTTTTAAAGACAAAATAGAACCATCTTTTAATCGATAATATTTCTTATTCTTTTTTAAAGAATTCAACACCGATTCTAACTCATCTTCACCAATAGCTCCCAAATCAAAATCATAATGCAAAATATTATCTTTGCCAATTCGAAAAGTAGAAGATACTGTATTCTGTTTTAAAACTTTAATTTTTTTTAAATTTTCTGAAGTAAAAACCTCATATTCTTGAGCTAAAGAAGGTAACCCCTCATCTAAAAATTCATAAATATCATCAAAATCATCTAATAAAAAAACATCCTTCACTTTAACAAAATGAAAAGAATTCAAAACTTGAACACTCTTTTCTTCATAATCAAGATCTTTTATCACTAAAGAATTATTCTCAAAATAAGAAACTTCAATATTTTGATAAACAAATTTTGGAACACAAGAAATATAATTTTCATTTAAATCAAAATAAAAACGAACTTTAGGCTTCACATCAAGAACTAAATCTTTAACACTTTCATCTAAAACAATTTTATCTTTAACTAAAGAAAGAACACTTTTCTGCATTTCTGAAAATTGATTTTCTGGTAAAATAAGCTCTTCAATATCTTCATGAATACATTGATTTAAAAGAAACCGCTGTTCATTCGTTAAATGATAAATACAATCTTCATAAAAAATATATTCATAGTCTGTAGTGAGCGGAATCATTTGATAAATATCTTGAAAAGATAAATAATACTTATCCTCTTTTTTAGCCAAATTCACTCCAACAGGAAAACCTTGACAAATTGAAATAAAACGTAAAGGATTTTCCATATAAATTCCTTCAGAATAAAGAGTTATAAAAGACCTAAAAAATTTATCATTAAGCCAAACAGAATTGCCTTGTACTTGACTATATCCACGAATCAATTCTAATAAATCTAAAAATTGGGCCGATTTTGGACTAAAAAAATGAGTTAAAGGACTTACAACTAAATCCTTACCAAAAGTAAAGGATTGATTTTTTCTCCAAGCATTTAAAAAATCATTAAATTTTCCCAATAAAGAATATTTCTTTTTATTACCAATTTTCACTTTTAACATAAGGTGAATCCCGTAATAAGAAGAATCAATAACAAGATAAGGATCCAAAAAAAGTTCACTTTTTATTGTGAAAGAAACCTCAAACTCTTTTTGAAGTTTAGACAGTATCTGCAGCGATTTTTTTTCTGGGTTTTCATTATTCATTAAAAAAATCATATCAGAATAAACAATTAAACAAGCAGCCACATGTTTACACGAATTAGTAGTTAAAAATTGAGGACAAGTACAGTAAGTATCAACTATATTATTTTGACTAACATCAATTTGAACCATGTATTTACGATAAGTATGTTCAGATTCTACAAGAAATTGAAATCTTTTTTCTCTGACTACATTCGTACAAGATATATATTCAATATAATTTTCATTATATTCTAATCCTTTAGAAAAATCTCTTTTTGAAACAACTCTCAATATTTTTTTCTTAATTTCTTCAACCATTTGATACCACCTCAATAAACGCTTATTATTATAACGAAAATTTATTATAGATGCAATAAAAAAACAATTGTTTGTAATTTTTTAAAGCAGAAAAAGAAGTTGACAATAATTGACATTTTTAGAAATTAATTGTCATTTTTAGATTGCTATTTTTTGTAAATAATTATACAATAATAGTGTAAAACTAGGAGGGATTGGTTATGAAAAAGAAATGTAAAATCTTACTTATCATAATATCATTAGCTTTGACCTTAAGTCTAATGAGCAATACCTACTCTAGATACGTAGCCAATACAACCGGAAACTTAGATATGGCATTTGCAAATTGGCAAATTTTAATTAATGAACAAGACATTTTAGAAGAAAATACATCTACAATTCAATTAGAACCAGTAATTCTCGAGAATAAACATATAGCATCTAATACAGTTGCTCCTTCTACTCAAGGATATTTTGATATCAATATTGATCCAAGCAACGTCGATGTATCTTTTAATTATGAACTAAGTATTGAAGTATTAAATGAAAATATTCCAGATTTAATGATTACAAAATATGCAATATTAGATCAAACTTATGAAGAAGGCGACGAAGTAATTACAAATACTTTAGAAAACAATACATTAACTGGAAGTTTAGAATTCCAACAAGATATTGATAATTATCAATTTACACCATTTACAATTCGAATTTATTTTGAATGGTATGAAGGTCAAGATGAAAAAATGAATGATCAACAAGATGCTGAAATAGGACATCAAGCTGCAGCAGAAAATACAACATTACAAATTGCTGCTTCAATTAAATTTGAACAACAACTTGAACAAACAGAAAACATTTAAAACAGATTCATTAAGAAATCTGTTTTTTTCTATCTTTATTCAAAAAAATATGCTAGAATGTACAGTATTTTATGGCACATTTTGAGCAAGTAAAAAATGTGCTATAAAATTATTGTACCCAATTTCTGACGATAAAGTAGTAAGGGAAAAGTATTTTATTCTTTTTAGTATTTATAATGAACAATAGAGATATATGAAATCTATAATCAAAAAATATAATGATTTTTGAATTTTAAAGCAAAAGGCCCCTTACCCCATAGGCTTGCTATGCAGTAAAAAGTAGATAATAAAAACTAATTAGCAGGATCGATAAATATTGTATTGAAAAGACCATTTAAATTGAGTAGAACCACATTTCTCACATGTAAATTCATGGAATTTTCTCGAGATAGTAGAAGTAAATTCGTTGGATAAAATTCTAGAAATGAGTAATCTACACAGTTTAATGTTCTTTTTTTTGTTTCTATTCGAAAGTAATCCATAATGTTTAATTTTAGTGAAATGATCTGGAAGCACATGAAGTAAAAATCTTCGGATAAATTCATTTGCTGTAATGGTTATTTTTTTGATTTTAGAATTGTCTTTATAATCTTTGTATTCAAAGGTAACATTACCTTTATCTATGTTTTTGATCCTTTCATTAGAAATAGCTACTCGAAAAGAGTATCTACCCACATATTCAATAACATTTTCAGGCTTACCTTTAGGAGGTTCAATATAAGTAATCCAAGTTTTATTGTAAAGTGGTTCTAGGAACTTATTGAATTCCTTTAAACTTTGAAAATTTGTATTTAAATTTTCAAATTCATGTTTTAAATAATATAAAAATTTTCCTCTAAATAAAGAACCTAAAACTTGTACTTTAAATAAATAATCTTTGTCATAAGAGATCCAGTGATTATTTTTTAAACCTCCACCAGTAACAATAGAATGAATATGAGGATGAAACTCCATTGTTTGTCCCCAAGTGTGAAGTATAGAAGTAATCCCAACTTTAGCACCTAACCATTTAGGATCTTCACCTAGTTCTAAAATAGATTCACTGGTTGCTTTAAATAAAATGTTGTAACAAATGTTTTGATTCAGTAGAAATATCTCATTTAGTTCATATGGAACAGTAGTTACGATATGAAAATATTTAGAGTCAAGCAAATAACTAGATTCTTTCCTAATCCATTTTTCTCTTGCATAATTTTGACACATCGGACAATGTCTATTTCGGCAGGAATTAAAACCAAAATATTCTTCACCACATTCTTCGCATGTACAAATATGATAACCTAAATTTTTCTTGCCACAGTTTCGAATTGCATTAAATACTTTCCATTGTTCTTTGGACAAATGATGATTTTGGATATATTCATCTCCATACTTTAGAAAAATATCTTGAATCGTAAATTTAGACATATTTAATTCCTTCTAATTCATTGAAATTTTGAGATAGATGCAGGTAAATGGTAGTAGTACTTAAGTTAGTATGGCCAAGCATCGATTGTAAAGTTAAAAGACTACCACCGTTAGATAAATAGTAAGTAGCAAATGAATGGCGAAGACTATGGAAAGAAATGTTTTCATTTAAATTATAAATATCTTTTAGTACAGAGAAATAATTAATAATTGTTTTAGAATTCATCGTTTCTTTTCCATTAGTTCTTGGAAAGAGATACCCACTTTTAATCTTTTTTTCTTTGCAATATAATCTTAAAAGAGTAATTGTAATATCTGGCAATATAGTATATCTTTCTTTATTTCCTTTTCCTAATACTTTTAGTTTGTGTTCTTTTGCATTGATGTTTTCCACTTTAATTTTAGATATTTCATCGACTCTTAATCCAGAACAGAAAGCAAGAATCAGCCAGCATTTATGTTTTAATCTTTTTTCACCATTAATGATTTCTAAAAATTTATCTTTAGGTAATATTGTTGGTATTTTTTTAGATAACTTGCTTGATGGAATTAATAGTCTGTTTAATGAAACATTAAAACAAACTAAGTAAAATAATCTAATAGAACAAACAGCAACATTATATGTAGCTTTACATCTATTTGTTTTAATAAATGCATCATTAAGAAACTGAATGATTTGTTCTTCTCTTAATTCTTGAATGTTTGTGTTTTTATTAAAGTATTTAAAAAAACTTGTTAGTCTACATCGATAATTAATAAATGTTTTTTCACTCCTTCCTCTTAATAGTAAATTTTCGTGGACTTTATTTATCCACATTTTCTGATTTTCTTCAGTATTCATAAAAAAACTCCCTTCATTTTTACTAAAGAGAGAATTTAATCTTTTCAAATTTCATATTTTGTGTATAATAAGAAATGTGTTGAGATTATTTTCTTTCTTTAGTCGGAATTTATAATAATCCAACACTTTTTATTTTGCAATATTTTTTAACTTAAGATTAATGACTTTTCGTCAGAAATTTGGTACAATATGTATGTAAGAGTAGGAGGGTCATCCATGAGTGTCGAATTAATAATTGTGATAGGTATCTTATATTATATGGTTACAGTTGCTTTGATCTTGGTGGTTTTAAATTTTATGCATCGCAAAAATAAGAACTCTATCCGTAAACAAATGGATGAATTGGAGCGAGATAAAAATTTAGTCATTTCTGCCTCTTTGATTGCTGAGTTAAATAAAGTAGAACCATTAATTGATAATTCTAATATG
>CALVPL010000128.1 GCA_944351315.1 uncultured Bacilli bacterium
CTGGTGAAACAAAAAAGGTTTTAAAAATTAAAACGGAGGCTTTACCAACTGATATGGCTTTACCTACGAGTGTTAAAGCAGATAAAAGTAAATTAGGAAATGATTTATATTTCTTTACACCATCAAGCTCTGGTTATACAGTCGCGTATGATGTGAATGGGGATGTAAGATGGTATTTAACAAATTATGCCTTGTGGAAAATTGATCGTTTAGAAAATGGTAATTTACTTGTTAGTACCGAAAGACTTGTAAATTCTCCTTATTATATGACAGGTATGTATGAAATGACTTTACTTGGAAAGATTGTTAAAGAATACAGTTTAGAAGGTGGATATCATCATGATTACTACGAGATGCCTAATGGAAATTTTTTAGTTGCTAGTGATAATTTTTCGTCTGGTACTGTAGAAGATTATATCGTCGAAGTAGATCGAGAAACTGGAGAAGTTGTTAAAACTTTTGATTTGACAAAAATCTTAAATAAAGAAGATGGCAAAAGTGAAAATTGGAGTCAATATGATTGGTTTCATAATAATTCTGTTTGGTATGATGAAAAAACTAATTCGATCACTTTATCTGGAAGACATATGGATGCTGTTATTAATTTAGATTATGATAGTGGAAACCTTAATTGGATTATTGGAGATTCAACAAATTGGAGTGAAGAATATCAACAATATTTCTTTACACCTGTTGGCGATGATTTTGAATGGCAATGGAGTCAACATGCGGCGATGATTACTCCAGAAGGTTATGTGTTTATTTTGGATAATGGTAATAATAAAAGTAAAATTGAAAGTGAATATGTTCCAGCTAGTAAAAGTTATACCCGCGGGGTTCTGTATAAAATTGATACAGAAAAAATGACTATTGAACAAATTTGGGAATATGGAAAAGAACGCGGAAGTTCCTTTTATAGTCCATATATTTCTGATGTGGATTATTTAGAGAAAAATCACTATATTGTTCATTCTGGCGGGATTGTTTCTGTAGATGGTAAACCTTCTAATCAACCAGCTGGATTATCAAGTGGCGATGTATCTCTTACTTCAGATACTGTTGAACTTTTAAATGATCAAGTGATTTTTGAAATTAAATTGCCAACTAATAATTATCGAGTAGAAAAGATGAGTCTTTATGGCGAAGAAAAATTTTCTTTAGGTGGACAATCTAGAATTGGCAGTCTTGGTAAAACAAAAGTGGATCAGGAAGGAATTTCTTTTGGCATTGGTTCTAAAAATTATGAAGAAATTAAAGAAAGTCATAAAATTCAACTTACTAAAGAATATGATCGTTTAGTTTTTTCTGGACAATTTTTAAGAGGTACAGATGTTTCTGTTTTACTTTATAAAAATGGAATGATGAAAGAATATGAAGTTCCTATTAGTAAGAAACCTTATACAGCATTGTGTGTCGATATTTTCACTGAAGAAGAAGATGAGAATGGCATCGTTGTTACAAAATATATTAATCAAGAAGGATTAGAGGGAAAATATTCGATTTATTTGAAAATTGATGATATACTATATGATACAGGAAGGTATGTGGATTTTTAATGGATAGCAGAATTTTAAAAGGTTTTGGAATCTTTCTTATTCTATTTGTACTTATTGTTGGAGGAATGGTCTTTTTTGATAATTTAAATAAAGTTGAAGTTTTAAAAGAAGATCATATCTCAGATGTTACATTTGATGAAAACAAGAAAAATATATATATTTTCTGGGGAAATGGTTGTGCTCATTGTGAACACTTAAAAGAGTATCTTACTGAGAATGCTAAATTATGGAAAGATGATTATCAAATTTTTGCTTTTGAAACTTGGAAAGATGAAGAAAATGAAAAGTTAATGAACGATGTTTTAGCTTTAATGAATAAAGAAAATGAAGGAACACCAACTGTTATTATTGGTGATGAAGTAATCGTTGGTTATGGCGAGGATATGAACTCTACTTTTGAGGCTGCTTTTCAAAGTGAAAAAGACAATGAGTATGATGTGATTAAAAAGTATCAAGAACAGTAGATTTAAAAAATTTGCTGTTTTTTTCTTGCATAATTTGACATTTTCTTTTTTTGTGGATTTACAAAACTTTTTTTTATGGTACAATGGTTATAATAGGTGGGAGAGTAGAATAATGAGAAAAATAATGTATTGCATGATTCTTATTTTTAGTCTCTTTATTTTAGGAGGCTGTGGAAGTGATAGGGATAAACAACTAATTATGGTAACGGAAGCCGGATTTGCTCCATATGAGTTTTATGAAAACGGAGAGATTGTTGGAGTTGATGTAGAGATTGCTCGTGAAATTGCCAATGCTATGGGAAAAGAGCTTGTTGTTAAGGATGTAGCATTTGATTTTATTATCAATGAAGTACAAAGTGGTAAGGCAGATTTTGGAGCTGCAGGTATCAGTATTACCGATGAGAGAAAAGAACAAGTAGATTTCACGATTGAATATACTGTTTCCAATCAAGTTGTCGTTGTGAGAAATGATAGTCCAATTCAAAATTTTGATGAATTAAAAGATAAAAAAATTGCTGTTCAACTTGGAACAGTTGGTGAAGATTATGTTGAAAATACTTATCCAGAAGCTAGTATTGTTACTCAGAAAAAATATTTAGCGGCTGCTGAAGATGTAAAAAGCGGTAAAGCGGATTGTATTGTTATGGATGAACTTCCAGCCAAAGAACTTGTAGCATCTAATCCAGAATTAAAAATTATGGATGGTATATTATTTTCAGATAAATATGGTATGGTAGTAAAAAAAGGAAATACGGAGTTATTAAATAAAATTAATGAAGTTTTAACAAGACTTATGAATGAAGGGAAAATCGAAGAGTATATTTTGAAATATACCGAATAATGGGGGAGATTTAGATGATTGAGTGGTTTCAAAATTTAGGTGATCGTTTTTACCGAAGTGTTATTTATGATGACCGATATTTATATTTTCTAGAAGGTTTAAAAAACACATTACTAATTGCTTTCTTTTCTGTTTTGTTAGGATTTATCATTGCTACGGTAGTTTCTTTAGTTCGGGATTATCATAAAGAAACAGGAAGATTAAAATTTTTTAATGCTCTAGCAAATATATATGTCTATATCATAAGAGGAACACCTACACTTTTACAATTAATGATTTTATATTATGTTGTTTTTAGAAGTGTGGATATTCCTATTATTGCAGTTGGTGTATTAACGTTTGGAATTAATTCTGGAGCTTATGTCGCTGAAATTATACGGGCGGGATTTGATGGGGTTTCTAAAGGCCAAAAGGAAGCGGCTAAGACTTTAGGACTTGGATACTTTAAAACCATGCGAAAAATTGTTTTTCCTCAAGCTATTGGTAAAATATTCCCAGCTTTAGGAAATGAATTGATTACTCTTTTAAAGGAAACTTCTGTTGCAAGTTATATTGGAATTGTCGAACTTATTAAGGCTTCAGATATTATTTCTTCTAGAACATATGATTACTTTTTTCCATTAATTATTACTGCGATTATTTATCTCGTTTGTACATTTATTTTAACTAAGTTAATTCATTTTGGAGAAAGAAGGTTGAATCGTTATGTATAAGGTTCGCAAGTTATCAAAAACTTTTTCTAAATCCAAAGTTTTAAAAGATATATCCTTAGATATTGCAAAAGGAGAGCGAGTAGTTATTATAGGACCATCGGGAAGTGGAAAATCTACTTTTTTACGTTGTTTAAATGGTCTTGAAACTTATCAAGGAAAAATCTTTTTTGAAGATATGGATATCTCCAAAAATGAATTTAAAAAAATTCGTCATAAAGTAGGTATGGTTTTTCAAAGCTTTAATTTGTTTGAAAATTTAACAGTTTTGGAAAATATTACCTTGGCTCCTTTAACTAGAAAAATGGATACACCAGAAAATATTTATAAGCGAGCCAGAGAATTTTTACAACAAATCCATTTGGAAGATAAAGAAAATGTTTATCCATCTTCTTTATCTGGTGGTCAGAAGCAGCGAGTCGCGATTCTAAGAACATTAATGATGGATCCAGATATTATTTTATTTGATGAGCCTACAAGTGCTTTAGATGCTGAAATGATTGATGAAGTTTTAAATTTAATGATGGATGTGGCTCGTAAGGGAATGACTATGATTGTTGTAACACACGAATTAAATTTTGCCAAAGAGTTTGCTACACGTGTTTTGTTTATGGCAGATGGGAAAATCCTTGAAGATGATACACCACTTGAAATTTTCAATCATCCAAAAACAGAAAGGCTGAAAGCTTTTTTGGGAAAAATAAAGCATTAGAAAGAAAGAGGGATAAAAAATGAATGGAATTCATGTTACTAGTGAGATTAAACCACTAAAGAAAGTTTTATTACATCGTCCGGGTAATGAACTTTTAAATTTAACACCGGATACACTTCATGACTTGCTTTTTGATGATATTCCTTATTTAAAGGATGCTCAAGAAGAACATGATGAATTTGCAAGAATCTTAAAAAGTAATGGAGTAGAAGTCGTTTACTTGGAAGATTTAATGACCGATGTTTTAAATATTAGTCAAGAAATTAAGGAGAAATTTTTAAAACAATTTATTGAAGAAGCTGGAATTTGTACACCTAAGTATAAGGATTTAGTTTTTGAATATTTAATGAGTTTTAAAAATACTAAAGAACTTGTTTTAAAAACAATGGAAGGAATTCAAGTAAAAGAAATTAATCGTCGTAAAAGAGAGACTGAAAAATCTTTAGTTGATTTGGTTACTGATGAAACAAATTTCTTAGCTGATCCAATGCCAAATTTATATTTTACTCGTGATAATTTTGCAAGTATTGGAAATGGAATTTCTTTAAATCGGATGTATTCTGTAACAAGAAATCGTGAAACCATTTATGCCGAATATATTTTCACATATCATCCTGATTATAAAAATGTTCCAAAATATTATAATCGTACTTATGATTATCATATTGAAGGTGGAGATATTTTAAATTTAAATGAACATACTTTAGCTATTGGAATATCTCAACGTACCCGTGCTGAAGCTATTGATCAACTTGCTAAAAATTTATTTAAAGATAAAAAATGTAAAATTGATACGGTTTTAGCCTTTAATATTCCTAATTCAAGAGCATTCATGCATTTGGATACAGTATTTACGCAAATTGATCGTAATATCTTTACATATCATCCTGGAATTATGGATACTTTACAAGTTTTTGAAATTACAGAAGGAAATGATCCAAATAGTGAAGAAGATTTAAATGTAAGAGAAATTAATGATTCTTTAGGAAATATTTTGGAACATTATTTAGGAGTACCTGTTACTTTAATTCCATGTGCTGGTGGAGATAAAGTTGGAAGTGAAAGAGAACAATGGAATGATGGCTCTAATACTTTATGTATTGCTCCTGGTGTTGTCGTTGTTTATGATCGTAATGAAGTTACAAATCAAACATTGAGAGAAGCAGGATTGGTTGTTTTAGAACTTCATGGGGCTGAGTTATCTCGTGGTCGTGGAGGTCCTAGATGTATGAGTATGCCTTTAGAAAGAGAAGATTAATATGAATATAGATTTAAAAGGAAGAGATTTTTTAAAGCTGTTAGATTATTCTAAAGAAGAGATTTTGTATCTTTTAGGATTAGCTAAAGCTTTAAAAGAAAAGAAAAAGAATCATGAAAATCATGCTTATTTAAGAGGAAAAAATGTTGTTCTGCTTTTTGAAAAAGATTCAACAAGAACACGTTGTGCTTTTGAAGTTGGAGCAATGGACTTAGGTATGGGAGTTACATATCTTGGACCAACAGGTTCACAAATGGGAAAAAAAGAAAGTATCGCGGATACAGCTCAAGTACTATCTAGAATGTATGATGGAATTGAGTATCGTGGATTTGAACAAACTGTTGTCGAAGAACTAGCTAAAAATTCTAGTGTTCCTGTTTGGAATGGATTAACCAATGAATTTCATCCAACTCAAATGCTTGC
>CALVPL010000129.1 GCA_944351315.1 uncultured Bacilli bacterium
TTTAGGATTTTTATGTACAGCTTTTTCTTTTGGAATTTACCAATCCCTAATCGTAATATTTATTACTATGATTGCTTTAATAATGTTAATAAAAATAAAAAACAATCAACTAGATTGGAAATCAACACTAAAATTTCTATGTATAACTGCTGGGCTTTTTCTACTATCCTTTATAGGATATGTCATAGGAAACAAACTAAGCATGGTATATATTAATGGAGTTTCAAATTCCTATTTGACAAGCCAAATTCATTGGTTTAAAGAGCCCATCTTAACAACCATCCAATCTATTGGAAAAATCATATATAATGGATATTTTGGAGCAATTAAAGGAAATCGTTTGTTCTATGGATACATAAATATTTTAGCCATTTTATTTGTATTCGTTTATATCATAAATGTATTTTTAAAAAAAGAAAAAAACAAATCCTTAAAAATATTTGGTTCTGTAATTATTCTTTTTGCACCATTTCTTTTAACGATTTTAATGGGAACAAGCGAAGCCTATCGGGCTCAACTTGCTTTACCAATTGTCATTGCTTTAATTATTACTTTCTTTAAAGATCAATTTGCTAATTTTAAATATGGAAAAACAATTTCAATTTTCTTCATCATTGTTTTAATAGCTCATCAAACTATCTTAACAAATCGTCTTTTAGTTAGTGATTATTATAGGTATGTAGATGATGTAAACTATGCAAACTTACTTTACCAAGAAATATCCAAATATGACTTGCACGATAAAAGAGTCGTTATGTTAGGTAGTCATACCCCAACATCACCTCTTATTACTACAAAAGGTGAAGTAATGGGTTATTCGTTTTTTGAATGGGATCGATATGAAAGATATGGTGTAGGTGTTCGAGCTGGAAATTTCATGAAGTCATTAGGTTATGAAATAAATGTGCCAAATGAAGAAGATTACAAAATTGCCAAACAATTTGAGGAAGAGTTAGATGTATTTCCAACCGAAAACAGTATCATGGAATATCAAGATTTAGTAATTGTAAAATTAAGTGATTAGGGGGAGTAAGTTTGAAAAAAATATTTGAACGCCAAGAATTTAGATTTTTGTTTGTCGGTGGTTTAAACACATTAGTAGGATATGGAGTGTATGCAATTTTATTGCTTTTAAATTTAAATTATTTAATCGCGAATACCATATCAACAGTAATAGGAGTACTTCATAGTTACTTATGGAATCGCTTCTTTACTTTTAAAAGTAAAGAAAAAGCCGGGAAAGAGTTAATCAAATTTATTTCAGTTTATATAATAAGCTATTTAATCGGGACAGTCTCATTATATTGCTTTACAGGAATACTAAATTTAAGTCCATATGTAGCTGGTTTAATAAATTTAGTAATAACCACATTAATAAGTTGGTTTGGTCATAAATATTTTAGTTTTTCAAATAACAAATTTTCTGTTAAAGAATTTTATCAAAAAAATAAAAAATGGATCATTGCGGTAGGCATTTTTATTGTATATTTTATATTATTACTCATGTATAAAAATATACAAGATTTTACAGATGAAGGCGACGTCATGCTAGGTGCAAAAATGTTAAGCGAAGGGAAATTGATTTATGTAGATTTTCCATCCCAACATTTACCATTTACATATTTTATTTTTGCTCCATTTGCACTCCTTGGAGTCAATAGTGTTCTAGGTTTCCGTATAAGTATGTATTTTATTCTAGCTTTAATCTGGGCGGGAATGTTTTTAAGATATCATAAAACGGTTGGAATACTACCGATGGTTCTTTATCCTTTACTTTATATCATATTTATGCATGTTCCAGATTTTACTGGAACTACAGTGGTTTCAGAGCAAATCCAATCGCAATGTTTAGTCATTTTATTTTTGGAAATCATTCGTTTTTATAAAGATAAAAAAATTGATAAAATAGGAAAAGTATTAATTCCACTTAACATGGTCGTAGCAATTGGTACAGCTTTTGTATCGATCATTCCTTGTGTTTCTGTAATTGTCGCACTTTTCTATTTAGATATAAAATTTTATTATGAAAAGCAAAAAAACTTAAAAAAATATCTAAATCACTTTTTCAAGGAATACAAATGGCTATTAATCATAGGATTTGGAACGGTCTTCCTTTTTATAGCTTATCTTTATTTTACGAATAGTTTAGAAGAATGTTGGAAACAAGCATTTTATCTAAATACAGAAATCTATTCAAAATATAATGGATATTCATCGAATCCAATTAAAACAATTTTATTTGCTGCTCCAAGATTCATCTCAAGATTACCACATTATTTTCCTTTAAGTTGGGATCATATTTTGTATTTATTTTTATGGATAGGAGTAGTAGTATTCTTTTACAAATTTGTAAAAAAGGATATACTTTTAGCAATTATATTAGTTGGCTTTATATTACTTTGTGGGAATAGAGCTTTTGAAGGTATGCACGCGATTCCATACTATGCAATGGCAATTATAGCTATTTTATTAGTATGTAATGATTTAAGTTATAAACAAAAAGCAATTTTTTTGATTACAATTGGTATCATCTTTATTATGCAATGTGGTCCATTTCTAAAAAATATATATAAACCTCATATATCTAATGAGTCTTATTATGAAATGATCAAAGAAATAGATAATAATCCATATTCATTACATATTGATATTAATACTTCACAATATATAAGATCAAATACACTTCCTAATAGTAGATTTCCTAGTATGGTTCCATGGTTTGCCGAAATTTATGAAGAGGATTATTTAAAGGATATAAAAGAAGCAAATGCTAAAATTCTATTCTATAATCCATACGGAGAAGTGTGGGGATATCGTTTTAAAGACTATCTTCCAAATGTTCATAAATATATATTAGATAATTATACTTATATATCTGGTTATAATTTTTGGATTCAAAAAGATCATGTAAGCGATGCCGAAAAAGTCGTGCAAACAGATTTAGCAGAATATAGTAATACTTATAAAAAAGTTACACCATTCGTTTTGCAAAACAATTTTATTGAACAAGTCATTGTACCAGAAGAAAACATTAATAAAATTGGATTAAAAGTAGGAACTTATAATAGGGAAAATTACTCATTAATTAAAATAAGAATTGAAGAAGAAGGAAAAAAGATTTACGAAGAAACAATATCAGCAAGCAACTTAAAAGACAATGACTATCTGTATATCGATGCAAAATTGAAAAAGAAAAAAGAATATACAATCCATATAAGTAGTGAAAACACAAACCCAAATGATTATATCGCAATATATAAAAATACTGATGAAGAAAATATAGATGGAAATTACTTAAAAATAAATGGATTTGAATATCAAGAAGATTTAGCAATGGAGATGTATTATGAATAGTCGAAAAAAAACAATTAGTATCATGGTTCCAACTTATAATGAAGAAGAAAATGTGGAACTTATGTATAAAGCTTTAAAAGAAATGTTTAAAAAAGAGTTGCCAAATTATCAATATGAAATTTTATTTATTGATAATAAATCGCGAGATAACACTAGAAATCTTATTCGAAAAATTTGTAAAAAAGATAAAAATGTAAAGGCAATTTTTAATGCTCAAAATTTTGGCCAATTTAATAGTCCTTATTATGGCTTATTAAATACCACTGGAGATTGCACCATTATGGTGGCAGCCGATTTTCAAGATCCGATAGAAATGATTCCTAAATTTGTTAAAGAATGGGAGAATGGTTATAAGATCGTTATAGGAATTAAAACAAAAAGTCAAGAAAGTAAAATTGTCTATTTCTTGCGAAGTCTTTATTATAAATTAATTAAGAAATTTTCTGAAGTAGATCAAATTGAACATTTTACAGGATTTGGCCTTTATGATAAAGATTTTATTAAAATATTAAAAGACTTAGATGATCCAGAACCTTATTTAAGAGGAATTGTTGCTGAATTAGGATTTGAGAGAAAAGAAATACCATTTACTCAACCAAAAAGAGAAAGAGGAAAATCAAGTAATAACTGGTATAGACTTTATGATGGAGCAATGCTTGGAATTACATCTTATACTAAAATTGGTCTTCGATTTGCTACCATTTTAGGATTTATGGTTTCTTTTCTTTCTGTGTTAATCGCATTCATCTATTTGATTTTAAAATTATGTATGTGGAATTCCTTTCAAGCCGGAATCGCTCCATTGATTATTGGGGTCTTTCTTTTAGGTGGCTTACAAATATTCTTTATTGGCTTTTTAGGAGAATATATTTTAAAAATGAATCAACGAATTATGCATCGACCTTTAGTAGTGGTTGAAGAAAAAATAAATATGAGTAAAAGAGGAGAAAAAAAGAATTGAAATATTGTATTACAGGATCAACTGGATTTATTGGTCAAAAAATTATTGAAAAACTCATTGAAGAAGGAAATGAAGTGGTCGCGATTGTCCGCCCAAATTCTTCAAAACAAATAGGATATCAAAATGAAAATTTAGAAATTATAGCTTGTGATTTATCAGATATCAATTCCTTACCGGAAATTTTAGAGAAAAGAAAAATTGAACCAAAATTTGATCATTTTATTCATTTAGGATGGCAAGGAACAACCGGAAAAGATCGAAATGATAGAAAAATTCAATTAGAAAACGAAAAAACTTCATTAAAATGTCTAAAATTAGCTGAACGTTTTCAATGTCAGACTTTTTTCTTTGCTGGATCACAAGCTGAATATGGAAATATTGAAAAACACCATTATTATGAACAAGATGAAAACAATAAATGTTACCCAGAAAATGAATATGGTAAAGCAAAATTAAATTTTGGAAAAGCTTTATTAACATTTCCAAATAATATAAAAAAATATCATGGAAGAATTTTTTCGGTATACGGTCCGAATGATCAGCCAAATTCTTTAATTGAGACTATGATAAAAAAACTTACAATAGGAGAAGATATGATTCTAGGACCTTGTTTACATGATTGGAATTTTACATATATTGATGATTTAGCCCAAATGATTATTCAATTAGTAAATTCTAATGCTCCATCAGGAATTTATAATCTAGCAAGTAAAGATACAAGACCATTAAAAGATTTTGTGAGGGAAATC
>CALVPL010000130.1 GCA_944351315.1 uncultured Bacilli bacterium
ACTTACGGGTTACTGGGCAAGCAATGGCCGAAGCAATACAACTTATCAAGAGCGTATGGAAATGGAACTTTTTTATGTAGAACATTGTTGTATAAGATTTGATTTAAAAATTATTTGGAATACAATTGTTACAGTTATCAAAAGAGATGGAGCAAAATAACGAAAAAGGGAAATTTTCTTATTTTGCTTATTTTTTTAGTTAGGAGAATGCTTGATGACTATAGATATTATATGTCCTTTATATAATGCAGAAAATTATATTTTGAATTTAAATGAATCTTTAAAAAAGCAAAAAAAGGTAGATATCAAAAATATAATTTATGTTTTGACAGAAAGTAAAGATCGAACAGAAGAAATTTTAAAAGAAAACAAGATCAAATATAAAAAAATTCTCAAAAATGAATTTTCACATAGTTTAACCAGAGAAAAAGAAGCTTTAAAAAGCAAGGCTGACATTGTCTGTTTTATTACCCAAGATGTAGTAATTGAAAGTGATTTATGGCTCCATCATTTAGTTAAAAATATTGTAAACGAAAAGTGTGAAGCTGCATTTTCAAGACAAATTTCTAAATACAACAATATTGAAAAATATACAAGAGAAAAAAATTATCCCGATAAATCTCGAATTGTTTCTAAAAAAGATATTGAAAAACTAGGCTTAAATACTTTCTTTTTTAGCGATGCTTCAAGTGCTATAAAGACATCTGTTTTTCAAGAACTAAAAGGATATGATGGAAAAAATCTACCAATTAATGAAGATATGTATTTTGCTTATAAACTAATCATGAACGATTATAAAATCTCTTATGAAGCAGATTCGATTGTTTATCATTCACATAATTTTTCATTAAAAGAACTATATGATCGTTATAAATTGACTGGCAAGTTTTTTAAAGAAAACGATTATTTAGATCAATATGGAACAAATAAAGCTGGAGGCGGACTTGCAAAATATGTTTTAAAAAGATCCTTAAAAGAAGGCAATATAAAGGCACTTATACGGTTTCCATTTGATATGGGAGCAAGATTTATTGGCATGAAGGGTGGGGCGATGAAAGCTCTTTTGATCCAGTTGTTATGTTTAATTCTCATTTTTTTTCCAAAAATTGATGTAATAAAAATCTCAGAAAGCGGTATCAGAATTGAAGATATTTTAACCTTAGTAGTATTGTTATTATTGCTACCTAACTTAAAAAATATTTTAAAAAATGAAAAAATGCGAAAGATAACCGGTGTTTTTGGAATTTATATTCTCTTTTGCTTTCTATCAGCATTATTAGGATGGAATTATGGGTATGTAAATTTAATCACAAGTGCACTGTTTGTGTTTCGAAAAATAGAATATTTTGTATTTATTTATTTTGGATATCAATACTATAAAAATCGAAAAGAAAAGAGTAGAAATCTAGATAAATTTGTAAATATCATTACTGTTTTTCATCTGGGAATCTGTTTGTTGCAATTATTTGGAGTCATGGGATCCTTTAATGCTGGCGGGTATTCGCCGACTTTACATCAGGGTAGAATAACATCAATTTTTAATGGCTCTTATGAATTTTCAGCCTTTATGTTAATAATCACAGCTTATTATATTTCGAATCTAAGTTTTAAAGGTTTTAAAAACACCAATAAATTAAATATTGTAGGTTTGGTTATCGCTTCAATATTAATCTTTTTATCAAATTCGCGAATTTCTGTAGTGATCTTATTACTAGAGTGTTTACTTGGAATTATAAGAAAAATACATATTACATTTAATAAAAAAACAATTTTGCTTATAGGAGGATTTTTTGGGGCGATCCTAATAGGATTTACCTTAATATGGAATTCAGGAATCTTAGAAAATACTCGTTTTGCTGAAATTAGTCTAAATGGATATATCGAATCCATGAAATGTGCAATGGAAAATCGTGATTTTGATCGATATGTAAATACAGGTAATTGGTTTACAAGTGATATCTGTTATGATGTAGGTACAGATGCAAGTTTTAATTTGCGATTTAATCATTGGGCACAGTTGTTAGATGGTTTCTTTAGACATCCTGTTTTTGGATTAGGACCTTCAATTACGACAGAAGCAGCCGATGGAAATTATATTCGAATTTTAGTAGAATCAGGACTAGTTGGTATGACATTGTGGATTCTTTTATTAATACAAATTTTTAAAAGTTTAATGAAAAAGGATTGGGTCAATTATTTTGCTAGAATTAGTTTTTACAGTATTTTAGTCGGGGCTATCTTTATTGATTTATTTGAGGCTTCACGAATAATGCCAGTTCTTTGGCTCATAGTTGGTTGGGTGATTTCGTATAATGAAAAAAATAAAAAATGTGATTATAGTAAATGATTTTGATTATGTTCAAGGAGGAGCAAGTAAAGTAGCAATTCAAACTGCCGAGATGCTTGCACAGGAAAATATGAATGTAATATTTTTTTCGGGAACTTCTACAAATACAATTCAAAACAAAAATATCAAATTGTACAGTACAAATCAAAAAGAAGCCTTAAAAGAAAAGAATAAATTTAAAGGATTTATCAATGGGATATATAATTTAAAAGCCAAAAAAGAATTGAAAAAAATTCTTAATCAATATTCTAAAGAAGATACAATTATAAACGTTCATGGCTGGACTAAAGTGTTATCTTCAAGTATTTTCTCAATTGCATTCAAAAAGAATTTTAAAGTATATCTTACATTACATGACTATTTTTCAATTTGTCCAAACGGTGGTTTCTTTGATTATAAAAAAAATAAAATATGTCAACTAAAACCAGGTTCAGTTAAATGTATAGCTAGAAACTGTGATTCGAGAAATAGATGCTTTAAAATATATAGGCTCATCCGACTATTTGTCCAAAATAAAATAGTTGGTTTACCTAAGAAAATAAAATACGCGATTGGAATATCTAATGTCAGTGTAAATAAAATCAAGCAATATTTACCAAGCACAAATATAAAGATCATTTATAATCCTTTAGATTTAGAAGAAGTCGAAAAAATAGAACCATCGAAAAACTTCTATTACACTTATATTGGACGAGTTTCCCAAGAAAAAGGATTACGTGAGTTCTGTGAAACGATGAAAGATTATAAAAATGTATTAATAATAGGCGATGGTCCTTTAAAAAAAGAATTAGAAGATAAATATTCAAACATGGAATTTGTCGGCTGGAAAAATAGTAAAGAAATTGCTGAATATTTGCAAAAAACTAGAATTTTAATATTACCATCCCTTTGGTATGAAGGAGCTCCTTTAGTTCCTTTAGAAGCTATGAATTATGGAATACCTTGTATTATTTCTGATAAGTGTTCGGCTGTAGAATACATTAAAGATAACGGAGAAATTTATAATCCAAACGAATCAACTTCATTAATTGAAGCTACCAATAAAGTAGAAAAAAATATATCAAAATATGGAAATAATGCTAAAAAATACGTAGAGCTCCGTAAAAAAAATAATTATTGCAAACAATTAATGGAATTTTTTAATGAATAAGGTGAAAAATTATGTTAAAAATAGTTGAAATTGTTTCCGGAATCAATTTTGGTGGTGTGGAAACTTTACTACTAAATTATTTTAAAAAAATGAATTTAAACAATTTTTCGATTTCAATTATTACTCATGATCAACCTAATCCTCAAAATGTCAAGCAGTTTGAGAAATTAGGAATAAAAGTATATAAAGTTACTCCAAAAAGAATCAATCCTCTAAAAAATTATTGTGAACTAAAGAAGATTATTCAAAAAATAGAGCCGGATATTGTACACTGTCATATGTCTTTGTCTAATTATCTTCCTCTGTTTGTAGCCAAAAAATGTAGAGTAAAAAAAAGAATTAGTCATGTTCATGAATTAGCGAAATCTAAAAATCTTGTTCAAAAATTTTTTTCTAAAATAATTATTAAAAACGCAAATATCTTAATGGCTTGCTCTACAGATGCTGCAAAATATGCCTATGATACTGTAGAAAACGTGATAATTTTACCTAATGCAATTGAGGTTTCAGAATTTACTTTTAATGAAAAAAAACGAGAAAAAATTAGAAATCAATTAAAAATAAATGAAGATGAATTTGTAATCGGAACAGTAGGAAGATTAGTAGAAGTAAAAAATCAAAAACGATTAATTGAGCTTTTTGCTGAATGCTATGATAAAAAGAAAAACATAAAACTTCTCATAGTAGGAGATGGGATATTAAAAAATGAACTAGTAGCTTATGCCAAAACAAAAAAAGTTCAAGACAACATTTATTTTATCGGAAATACAACTAAAGTGAATTTATACTACAATGCAATGGATGTTTTTGTTATGACATCATATTTTGAAGGATTAGGGATGGCTTTAGTTGAAGCCCAAGCTAATGGTCTATCGTGCGTGGTGTCAACTGGACTTCCAGATGAAAGTATTTTGAATGAAAATGTCGTAAAATTAAATTTAGAAGACTCAAATGAAATATGGCAAAACAAAATTTTAAAAAATACGAAGAGAGTGAATAATGCAAAAGTTTTAAATTCAAAATTCAATTTAGAAAATTCTCTTACTATTTTAGAAAAAATATATAGAAAGAGTGAGTAAAAATATGAAAAGAGTATTAACCATAACTTTTCATCGTGCCAATAATTATGGGGCAATGCTGCAAACTTATGCATTGCAAAAAGTATTAGAAAAGAAATATGAAACGGCGATTATAGATTATTACTGCGATTATGTTTTTGAAAATTATGAATTACTTCAAAATCCCAAAAATTTTAAAGCATTTCTTATTTCATTTCTTAAATTACCTGTTTATTATTCTAGATATAAAAATTTTTCACAATTCCGTAAACAACTGAAATTTACAAAAAAATATAAAAATATTAACGAATTAAAAGAAGATCCGCCAACTGCTAATGCTTATGTAGTAGGTAGTGATCAGGTATGGAATCCTATTCTTACAAATGGTTTTGACGAAGCATACTTTTTAAATTTCGGGAATAAAAAAACAAAAAGAATTGCTTATGCTGCAAGTTGTGGAAAATCAGAATTTATTTTAGAAAATAAAACAGAATTCAAAAAAAATATTCATGATTTTTCAGCTATTTCAGTTCGTGAAAAAAATATTGAACAACTAATTCAAGAATTGTTTGATAAAAAAGTTTTAAATGTCCTTGATCCAAGCTTGCTATTAACAAAAGAAGATTGGCTTAAGTTAAAAACTTCTCAAAAAATAATTAAGGAAAAATTTATATTTGCCTATTCAGTAGGTAATGCCAGTGATTTATATTATGATGTAGTAAACGAATTAGCAAGAAAAACGGGATATTTAATTGTTTTTTTCGATCGCACAGATAAAGAAAAGAAATTTCATTTTAAAAAGAAATCTTGTTATTCTTGTGGACCTGTTCAATTTATTAATTTACTACTTGATTCCGAGTTTGTAATTACAACTAGTTTTCATGGTCTAGCTTTGTCATCTGTATTAAATAAAAAATTTTTCATTACATTAAGTACATATCCAGACAGATTATTAACTCTAATGAATAATTTGGGTTTGCAAAATCGCATAATTAATGATATTAATAGATTAAGTGATCTTTTTAAAGAAGAAATTGATTGGACTCAAGTAAATGAAAAATTGGAAACTGCACGAAAGGATTCATTAAAATGGTTATATGATAGTATCGAAAAATGAATCATATAAGGAGTTTAAAAATGAATAGAGGAGAAAAACTATTAAAAAATACAATTATTATTTCAATTGGTAAGATATGTACATCTTTTATTACTTTTTTGTTATTACCAATATATACAGGAATTTTATCTACTGAAGAGTATGGAATTGTAGATTTAGTTAACACTTTAATTTACTTATTAGTGCCATTAGTAACTCTACAATTAGAGCAAGCTGTTTTTAGAAATTTAATTGAATCGAGAAACAATTTTGAAAAACAATCTGAAATCATTTCTACGGGAATGATTCAATTGACTTTTCAAGTCTTTTCCGTGTTACTTCTGTGCTTCGTTTTGTATCCTTTAATTCAAAATGACTATAAAACCTTTTTAATAATCAATTTAGTTGCCTATATTTATGTTTCGTTTTTCTTACAAATTGCTCGTGGCCTAGGAGAAACTAAGAAATATGCCTTAGGAAGTTTTATAAGTGCTATTTTAATTATTATTTTTAACATTCTATTTTTAATTGTTTTTAAACTAGGAGCATATGGAATGCTTTTAGGCAATTTTATGGGATATTTACTTACATCTTTTTACTTATTCTTTTCATTAAAATTATATAAATATTTAAAGTTAACGAGATATAAAAAAGTTTTATTACGTACTTTATTAAAATATTCTATTCCATTGGTGCCAAATTCTTTATCTTGGTGGATATTTAATGCATCCGATAGATTAATTGTTTCATCTGTATTAAATATTTCTCAAAACGGAATTTTATCGGCCAGTTTAAAATTTTCAACTATAATAACAACATTGTATAATATTTTTGATACCAGTTGGATTGAATCGATTTCTATAAACATAGAAGAAAAGGATGTAGATGTCTTTTTTAATAACACATTTAATATGATATTTAATTTATTTGCCTCGATATGCTTAGTTTTAACCTCATTCATGCCAATAATATTCCCAACAATGATCAATCATAATTACAGCTCAGGATATGGATTAGTTCCCATTTCTATAATTGCTGCTTTATTTAATGTAATTCAAGGTATGGTTGCTGTTATTTATGCAGCTAAAAAAGACACAAAATTTATAGCAAAAACCTCGATGGCTGCAGCTTTAATTAATATTCTTGTTCATCTAGCACTGATTCGCTTTATAGGATTATATGCAGCAGTAATTTCAACTGTTGTTGCATTTGTTGTCTTAGCTATTTATCGATTGTATGGAGTAAATAAACGATACTTTAAAGTAAGTTTTGATAAAAAAATGCTTATGAGAGTATTAGGAATATTTACATTCGTTTTGATTATATATTACGTGAATAACATTTATTTAAATGTGATTTCGATGATCGTTTCTATTATTTATGCAATTTGTTCAAATAAAAATGCAATGAAATATTTATATACGATTTTAACTAAAAAATTTTTTAATAAACAAAAAAGGAGTTGTTAATATGAAAATGAAAATTACTACAGATCGAGGTATGCAAATCTTATTGAGCATATTAAAACATAATAATATAAAAAAAGTAATCGCAAGTCCAGGCACAACTAATATTGCATTTGTTGTAAGTGTACAAAGTGATCCTTTTTTCGAAGTATATTCATGTGTTGATGAACGTTCTGCTTGCTATATGGCTTGTGGACTAGCTATAGAAAATAATGAACCGGTTGTATTAACTTGTACAGGAGCTACTGCATCTAGAAATTATCTTTCGGGTTTAACAGAAGCTTTTTACAGAAAAATTCCCATTTTGGCAGTAACATGTACCCAACATTTTGGAAATATTGGAAATAATATTCCTCAAGCGATAGATCGAACTAAAGTACCAAATGATGTGGTAAACTTAAGTGTACAGATTCCAGTTATTAATTCAAAGGAAGATGAATATGGCTGCAATTTTCTAATAAATAAAGCTGTATTAGAATTAAAACACAATGGTGGAGGACCTGTACATATTAATATAACAACGAACTCTGAAAGCTATTCGAATTTTGGAGATACACAACTACCAGCTACAAGATATATAGATAGAATTGAATACCATGATCAAATACCTAAATTAGAAGAAAAGAAAGTTGGTATTTTTGTAGGAGCTCACAAGTTGTGGAGCGAAGAACTTACAAAAGAAGTAGAAAAATTTTGTGAAAATTTTAATGCTGTTGTATTAGGGGATCATACCAGTAATTATTTTGGAAAATATGGAATTTTAGCAAATATTATTTGTGATCAAGAACTATATAGAAGCGAATTAAATAATTTTGATGTCTTAATATACATTGGAGATGTTTCCGGAGCTTATTTGAACCTTAATTCTAAAGAAACATGGAGAGTAAATCCGGATGGAATGTTAAGAGATCCTTTTAAAAATTTAAGATATGTATTTCAGATGCAAGAAATAGACTTTTTTAAAAAATACAATAGTATTTCTTCTCAAACAAAAAATGTGGCTTTATATAACGCATGGCAAAAAGAAACGAATGAACTAGAAAATCTTGCTCAAAAATGTGAATTGCCTCTATCAAATTTGTGGATAGCAAGAAACATTATGGAAAAAATTCCAAATCAAAGTGTAGTTCATTTAGGAATATTAAATTCTTTAAGATCTTGGAATTATTTCTTTAATGAAAAGAAGCTCGTTAGTTACTCCAATACAGGTGGATTTGGAATAGATGGAGCAATGTCTACTCTTATCGGGGCTAGTTTAGCAAATCCAGATAAAATCTATTATGGCATTCTTGGCGATCTAGCTTTTTTCTATGACATGAATTCTTTAGGTAATCGATCTATTAAGAATAATATAAGGTTGATTTTGATTAACAATGGGTGTGGTACAGAATTCCACAATTATAGTCATCCGGCATCGAAATTAGGATCTATGGCTGGTGAATTTATTGCAGCTGACGGACATTTTGGCAATAAGTCTTTAAGTTTGGTTAAAGATTATGCAAAAAATTTAGGGTTTGAATATTTAAAAGCTTCCAACAAAGAAGAGTTTTTAAGTCAAATTGATTATTTTACTTCAGAGAAAAAATGTTCCAAATCAATAATTTTTGAAGTTTTTACAAATTCGGAGGATGAAAGTACAGCATTGCATACAATCCGAACATTAAAAAAACAAAAAGATTTAGTTTTAAAAAGTAAAATTAAAGAAAAATTACCAGCTGGAGTGATTCAAAAAGTAAAAAAAGTTATAAAAAAATAAATGTGAGGAGATGAAATTATGGGATTTAAGACAGATTTACATAAGGGCATTAAATATCTCATTAATCAACGGAGAAAGGTTTATGTTACTCCAGCCACTGTAAACTTAGATAAAATGTTTAAAGATAAAGTAGTGCTTATCACTGGCGGAAGCTCTGGAATCGGTTATGAAATGGCCAAAAAATTTTCTATGGCTGGAGCGAATGTTATTATAACAGGAAGAAATGAAAAAAAATTAAAAGACGCAACTTCTAAATTAAAAAAAGTAACTTATTTTCAAAATGATATTCAAAATATTGAGGAACAAGAAAAGCTAGTTAATTTTGTTTTTGAAAAATATAAAAAAATTAATATTTTAATAAATAATGCTGGTATATCAAAACACGAAACAGATTTTTTGAGTGTTACAGAAAAAGATTTTGATGATCAATTTAATACAAATTTAAAAGGAAGCTATTTTCTTACTCAAAAAATAATAAAAAGATTAACCGATGATGAAAAAAAAGATTTTACTATAATATTCATTTCTTCTGAAAGAGGAAGCCAATGTGATTATTTGCCTTATGGACTAACTAAAGTGGCTATAAATAGTTTAATTGAAGGATTATCCTGTCGTTTTATTAAAGAAGGAATAAGAGTCAATGGTATTGCTCCTGGTGTTACTTCTTCGGATATGGTAAAGATAGAAAAAAATGGTAATCTGGCTGCAAATCAATATATAAGTAGAAGATATTTTATTCCAGAAGAAGTTGCTGAAATAGCTTTATTTTTAGCAAGTGATTATGCTAAGTGTATTTCAGGTGAGATCATTCATACAAATAATGGTAATCACTTAAATCCATATTTTTAAAAATATTTTTGCCAATTTAATAAATTTATTTAAGAAAAAAATTTTTTTTGTTATGCTTTACATTATTAGTAGTATTTTATGAATTTCCAAAAAAATTATAGTATAATAAAAGAAATAAGAAAGTCTAACTATTAAAAGTCAAGAGATTTTTGATAGAAAGATATAAATTGGAAAGAAACCCACGCCAAAAAGATTTCACAAAAGTGAAATTTTGAAAAAATTGATAATACAATTATTTCAATAAAGACGGATCAAAAGAAATATGCTTTGTTTCAAGGCAGTAAATAAGTCTAACAAACTTTTTACAAACATGAGATAAAGCAACTCTATGACATTTACCTTCTGAACGTTTTTTAAGATAAAAGTCATAGAAAACAGGATGATATTTAAGAAGAGTCAATGAACAATTCATTAAGACATATCTTAAATGACCAGAACCGTGTTTAACCATCTTACCAATAGCTTCTGATGTACCAGATTGGATAATACTAGGTTCTAATCCAGCAAAAGCAAGCATCTGAGCAGGAGAAGAAAAATTAGAAACTTCACCATATTCAGCAATAATAGATGCAGCAGAAATTTCACCAATTCCAGGAATAGTCAGAATAGGTGGATTAAGATCTTTGATAATTGTTGAAATTTTAGACTCAAGAGACTCAATTTGTTCATTAAAATGTTTAATGCTAGCAATATAAGAAGAAATCAATAAGTCAGTATTTTTATCATGAAATCCAATCGTATTTTTAGCAAGCTCTTTAAGTTTAGCAAATTTAGCATAAGTAAATTTGCCACGAGAAATCCTTCTTAAAGAATCAAAATCTTTCATGAGAGAAATACGACTAGAATTCTTATACTTTTCTAAAATATACAGCATTGTAGTAGAGAAAATATTATTAAAGAAAGGCTTGAATTCAGGGAAAGACTTATCTAACTCAATAGTTAAAAGAGTTAACAATTTAGTCCTTTCTTTTACAAAAAATTCTCTAGAACGACATAGTGACTTTAATGAATAAATATGATATAGTAAGTTGGAATTTGGGATGTAATCGATAGAATTAAGATAACTAACAATACTAAGAGCATCAGCTTTATCGGTTTTAGTTCTTCTTAAATTCTGAGAACTTAAAAAGTTTTTAATAAGTAAAGGATTAATCTTCATAAAAGAGAACCCATTATCGATTAAAAAATGTTCCAAATTCAAAGAATAATGACCAGTTGCTTCAAAAGCAATGTGGATCAAATTTTTATCATAGGATTTCAGAGAGTCTAAAAAAATTTGAAATCCTTTTTTGTTGTTTTCAAAAGAAAGATTTTCAACAATTACATCACCTGTATTAGAGATAATACAGAAATCGTGTTTGTATTTAGATATATCAATGCCAACATTATATATCAAAATAAGCACCTCCTTAAATTAGTTTTTTAGCACTGTTTTGTTTGAACACAAGAAAATCTATCATGTAGTCTCGTAGTATAATAAAACATCAAAGTGTTAACTAACTGATCAACATTTAAAATAGAAATCTGTGGTTTGAGACTTTCTAAACCAGTCGAAGCTGTAAGGTTTAAAGAACAAATCCACAGTGCAAAATTTATTTTACTTCTAGAAGTAAAATAAATCAAAAAAATATAATATAGAAAGGATTAATCAATTATAGAATTAATTAATATTTCTATAAGATTGATTATACGAGGATGGTTTTATGTTTGAGTATATGGGCGATCGTTTAAGTAATGCGATCAAAAATATTCGCGGTATGGGAAAAATTACTGAAGAAAACATCAACGATGCGATGCGAGAAATCAGAATGGCTTTATTAGAAGCAGACGTAAACTACCAAGTGGTAAAAGAGTTTGTCAACAACGTAAAAGAAAAAGCCTTAGGATTAGAAGTTGGTAAAAATTTAAAACCCGATGAACTTTTTATCAAATTAGTTAAAGATGAATTAATTTCCTTACTTGGGGGAGAAGTTGCTCCTTTAGAAACCAAAAAATATCCGACAATTTTGATGTTAGTAGGACTTCAAGGTTCAGGAAAAACTACTACGGCTGGAAAATTAGCGAATTACTTACGCAAAAAAGAAAGCAAACATCCTTTATTAGTAGCTTGTGATGTTTATCGACCAGCAGCGATTGATCAGTTAAAAGAAATTGGTAAAAATTTAAACATTCCAGTTTTTGAAGAAGGAAAAAAAGAACCATTACAAATTGTAAAAGATGCTTTAGAATATGCCAAAAATAATAAAAACGATTACATTATTATTGATACCGCCGGTCGACTTCACATCGATGAAACCTTAATGCAAGAATTACAAGAAATAGAAGAGTTTGCTCATCCCCATGAAGTTTTACTAGTCATCGATGCGATGATGGGGCAAGATGCAATTCATGTTATTGAAGGATTTAATAATCCACTTCATTTAACAGGTTGTATTTTAACGAAACTAGATGGAAATACCAAAGGTGGTGTTGCCTTATCAGTTCGTCATTTAACCAATGTTCCAATTAAATTTGTCGGAGATTCAGAAAAACTTGATGGCTTATCTATGTTTTATCCAGAAAGAATGGCAGAGCGTATCTTAGATATGGGCGACATCATGGGAATTGCGGAGAAAGTCGAAGATATCATTTCCGAAGAAGAAGCTAAAGATCAAATGAAAAAAATGCAAGCTGGAAAATACGATTTAGAAGACTTTTTAACTAATTTAAAACAAATTAAAAAATTAGGACCATTAGAAAATGTGATCAAAATGCTTCCAGGAGTTAGAAAAATGGGACTAAATAATGTTCAAATCGATCCAAAACAGATGGCCCATATTGAAGCAATCATTCAATCCATGACTCCTTATGAACGACGTCATCCCGAGGTTTTAAAAGCAACAAGAAAACAACGAATTGCGAAAGGTTCAGGAAGAACCGTTGAAGAAGTAAATCGTTTACTTACTCAATTTGAACAAATGAAAAAAATGATGAAAATGATGCAAAATGGCAATATGAAATTACCATTTTAGATTTTAGGAGAAAGAAAAATGAAAAGAGTATTATTAAGTTGTTTATTTATCCTTATTGGATGTTTAGGGTTCTTGCCAGTAAATGCGGCAAGTTTAAAAGATGCATCCTACTGTGAAGAGTTGACTTTAGATGCCGATCTTGACACAGTACAAGTCTGTCATTTCATGTTTGATGTCGACGGTGAAGTAACTTATAACCAAAATTCTTTAACACTAACTTTAAACAATGTAGTAATTAAAGATATTGAAGTAAAAGATGGTTGGTACATGAAAAAAGAAAGCGACAATATATATTCATTTGAAACATCCAATCCAACATTAACAGGTCATGTTGAAATGGCAACCATTACTTTTAAAAAAGTGAATGAAGCCGAAGAGTGTTCAATACATTATTCTTGCGATTGGAACAAAATAGATCGTAGTTGTACCATTTTTGAAGGCAACTATTATGGACCAGACGGAAGCCTTATCACTGAACTAGAATATGAAAAGTTGTGTGAAAAACCAGCTTGTAAAGATTATGGCGATGGCACTTACTCAGATAAATTAGGAAATTTAGTAAGTAAAATAGAATACGAAAAACAATGTTTACCCCATTACTGTGAAATCATAGATGGAACTTATTTTGGCAAAGATGGAACGATTGTAACTGAAGATGAATATAAAGAACAATGTGAGCCAGAAGAAGAAAAACACATTTGTGAAATCATAGATGACATTTATTATGGAAAAGACGGAACCGTAGTAACTGAAGATGAATATAAGAGTCAATGTGAAAAACCAGAAAAACCAATATGTGAATTTAAAGATGGTGTTTATTATGATAAGGACGGAAATGTAACTACAAAAGAAGAATTTGAAAAACAATGTCTACCTCATGTATGCGAAATCATAGATGGGACTTATTATGGTAAAGATGGAACTGTAGTAACTGAAGAAGAATATAAGAGTCAATGTGAACAAACTACAGCTTATACTTGTGAAATTGTCGATGGTATCTACTATGGATTAAGCGGAAAACCAATAAGTTATTTAGAATACCAAAAAGAATGTGAAAAACCAGCATGTACTATTTTAAGCGATGGAACTTATCTAGATGAAAACGGCAACATCGTATCTTATGAAGAATATGAAGCTTCTTGTGGAAGTGGAATCGAAAACCCTCAAACAGGAGCTAGAAAAATTTCATTTGTCTTTATCTTTATAGCAGGAGTAGTAGCCATTTTAATTTATATCTACATCAAGAAAAATAATAAAGTTTATCATTTATAATAAGAAAATAGCCTAAAGCACGGCTATTTTTTTTCATATGCTACCATAGAAAGGAATGACATGTTATGTTAAAGAATAAGGAAGTTGCTAGAGATAGTTATCAAATGAACTATCAAGCTACCGCGGGAAGCTGTGATATGGATATGAATGCATGTAATTGTATGCCACCATGCCCACCACCATGTGAATGTATGTGCCAACCTATCTGTGAATGTCCTCAAAATCAAGTATGCCATCGCGTTATCAATTATAATGTTCCTCATATAATGCCTTACCATACAACCGTGGTAAATCATCACGTCTATAATCATACTTATACTCCAGTATATAGCTATTCAGAGGTAGATGAGGTTGAAAACGTTTACAGCAATCGTTGCTGTCGTTAACAAAATTTTTCAAAACTCCACCACCTAAACTTGACGAGGGGGGGGTATTGTGATAAAATTACTATGAGAATCATAGTAATTTTTTTTGATTTTAGGTTATAATAAAAAAAAGATAGGGTGAGTATATGAAAGAAAAAGTGCTAGCTATAAAAGAAAATAAAAAAGCGATACTTATTTTAATTTTGTTATTAATGATGATTTGTGTAGGAATTAGTTATGCGTATTGGCAACTTACTTTACAACAAGAAGAAGCAAATTTAGTAAATACCGGTTGTTTTGAAATTGTGTTTACAGAACAAAATGATATTCAATTAGAAAAAGCTTATCCAATGAAGGATACTGAAGCAGCTTCTTTAACTCCTTATACTTTTACGATTGAAAACAAATGTGATAGTCCAGCAAGTTATCAAGTGAATTTAGAGACGATGAGTCAAGACAGTGGAATAAAAGTATTGCCAGATAAATATTTAAAAGCAAATTTAATTGAAGTAGATAGTACAAATACAAGTACTCATAATTTAACCGGTGAATATGAAGTTGAAAAAACAATAGAAAATGCTGTAAAAGCCTACAAATTAGATACAGGAATTATTCAAGGAAAAGAGAAAAAAACATTTGAGTTAAGATTATGGTTAGATTATGATACTCCAGCAACTACTGAAGTTATGAATGCTACATATAACGGAAAGATTTCGATCACAAGTTCTTATTTGGCTATTCCTAACAATATGATGATGACTAAAGATTTTAATTTTGATTCGGAAACTGGAGAAGGTGATATTAATCGAGATACTATGCAAATTACAAGTGATTCTTTTTGGCAACATAATCTAAATATTAAAACCATTACTTTTGAAAGCACTTTAGATCCAAAAGAAGAAGCGGCATACACATATGATATTTCAGCCAATCAAAACGGAAGTGTTATGGCTTATTTAGTTGAAAATGGGACAGTTCAAAATCTGATAACTCAAGAATCTATTCCTGCTTATGATATGTATATTCAAGCAAACGGCAAGATATATGCTAATTATGATAGTTCATTTCTATTTTACATTTTTGTAAATCTTACAGAAATTAATAACATGGAAAATTTAGATACAAGTTATGTAACGGATATGAGTGGTATGTTTGGCAGTGTGATGTCTCTTACCGCATTAGATGTAAGTCATTTTGATACTTCAAATGTTACGAATATGAGTGGTATGTTTGGAGGTATGTATTCTCTTACCGCATTAGATGTAAGTCATTTTGATACTTCAAATGTAACGAATATGAGTGAAATGTTTGGAGGTATGGCTTCTCTTACCGTATTAGATGTAAGTCATTTTGATACTTCAAATGTAACGGATATGAGTTATATGTTTTATTATATGCAATCACTTACAACATTAGATGTAAGCAATTTTGATACATCAAATGTAACAGATATGAGCAGTATGTTTTCTGGTATGGATTCTCTCACCACACTGGATTTAAGTCATTTTGATACATCAAATGTAACAGATATGAGTTATATGTTTTTTAATGATGGTGAGCTTCGCACTATTGTATATGGAAGTAAATTTATTCATGCTAATAACGCAGATGTAACAGAAATGTTTTCAATTTGTCCTGCGAATCGTCCAACTGATCCTTCTTGGGAAGGGGTATTGTGGGGCTAAAGAAGTGTAGAAATACACTTTTTTCTTTTTGATTGTTGTTAAAGTGGTTTATTTTTATAAGAATCCATGATAAAGTTGCCTAGTTTTTTTCAAAATTAATGGGATTCTTGATATAATAATGAAAGAAAGAGTGATGGAATGAAAAAGATAATTTTAGTGGATGGAAAC
>CALVPL010000131.1 GCA_944351315.1 uncultured Bacilli bacterium
AGACAATTTATAATATCATCATCTGAAAAAGAGTCATTATCTAAAATATTTTGGATAATAGATTGACTAGATTTACCAAAGATATCGGAAAAAACCATATCAAGTTTGCAATTTCCAACTGTAAGGGCATTAGTAAATCTATTTTTTTCAGATGTTCTATTACAGGTAAGTTTGTAAAGATATCTAGTTAATTCTCTTAAGATTCTAAAATCTTTTGCTGGAATAAAACTAGAACGAACAATACCTAATTTAAACAAGTCAGCAATCCATTTTGCATCCTTGTTATCGTCTTTCTCGCCTTTGATAACAGCAACCCATTTAGGATTGGCAACGACGACATTAGAAATATAGCCTTCTAATGTATTGTATACTGGAATATAATATTTGCCTGTTGATTCCATACATACATTATCGCAGTCGTTCTCAATTAACCAATTTCTAAATTCGATTAGAGAGTTATTAAAGGTAGAAAAACGTTTTTTAGAGTATTTAGTTGTTTGTCCAGTAGAATCACAAATAACAGCGACTATAAAAGTTTTGTGCACATCAACACCACATGCTTTTGGATAAATAACTTTCATAAATAAATCTTTCCTTTCAAAAAAATTTTTGAAGGAGTGAGTTGTCTATGCAGTTAACACTAAGAATTAACTAAAGTCAATGATTAACCTACAGCCTCAAAGGGACTACTTATGTGTGCTTGAAACAACTGCATTTGCACTGCTTAAAATGCTGGTTTAATCCATAATGAGTTACAGGAAGTCTGCAACTCCTCCTCACGTGCTTTGTAGTACACACTCCTTCAAGGCTGATATTATATAGAAAAATAAATTTATTACAAGTTTTTATGGCTATGTGTGCCTTAAAGACGAGCCTTAAGCGAGGCGGAAAGGAATGGGACTTAAAATGATTGAGGAAACAGTTTTTACAAAAGAGGAAATAATAGAGATAGTAAAAAACAATTATAATATTGAGGTTGATCAAATCGAAAAATTAGATCGAGGTAGTGCCAATTTATACTCATTAAATAATAAATATATACTTAAAGAATTTCAATCAAAATATACAAAAGAGGAAATAGATAAAGAAATAGCTATAATTAATCATTTAAGCGAAGATGATATTCCAGTTCCAGAATATGTTAAAACTCTAAGTGGAGAGTATAGTATTATATATAAAGGAAGAGTCATTACAATCCAAAAATATATTGAAGGTTATACAATGGAATCAAATACTGGCGATTATAACCAAATGCTTGAATCAGCAGAATATTTAGGAAAAATCATTAAAAGTCTTGAAACATTAAATTTTGATTTGCCAAGTAATGATGTATCCAGTTGGTATTCACAGGAAACAATCAACGAGAGTATAGAAAAGCAAGAAAATTTATTAAAAAAAATATCTAAAAGCACATATCCTCAAATATATAAAGATTTAACTGATAAAATTTCTATGTTGAAGTATATTAAAGATAATTTAGATTTCAAAGACATGAGTAAGTTGACTGTCATGAATACCCATGGCGATTATAGTGTGTTACAATTTATATATAAAGATGGTAAAATAAATGCAATTATTGACTTTGTTTCAGCTTGTAAAATGCCAATTGTTTGGGAAATAATTAGATCTTATAGTTATATTGATAAAAAAGCAAAAGATGGTAAAATAGATATTGATAATTTAGTTCAATATGTAAAAGCGTTCATGAATTATGTTCAATTAAATGAGTATGATTTAAAATTTATGCCGTATTTATATTTAGTTCAACTTTTAGCAAGTACATTTGGTTATAAGCAATATATAGCAGATAATTCTAAGAAAAGCTTGTTAGAATTTGCTTATTTTAGAACAAACTTATGTAAATATTTATTTAAAAATGCAGAAAAAATATCTAATGCTTTAATAGAAGAACTATTGAATCAGAATTAATTATTTAGTTAGGGGGAAAATAAAGTGGAAAATGTTTTTAACGAAGAAAGACAGTATTTGGAACATGTAAAAAAAAGTCTAAAAGAAAATATTGAATATCAAAAACAAGAAATGAAGGAAATTCCTAAAAGACACACAAATGTATTGCAAGGTGATTCTTTCTTGGTAGAAAGTTTAATGTCGATCGCAGCATCTAAGTTATATCAATTGGAAAATGCACAAGATAGTCCTTATTTTGGAAGAATAGATTTTTTAGCAGATGATAGTCATCAATGTGCAAAACTTTATCTTGGAAAAACAGCTATAAAAGATGAAACAGGAGAGTTTGTAACAATTGATTGGAGAGCACCGATTTGTAGTTTATATTATGATAGTGATGTTGGCAGAGTATCATATGAGGCACCTAAAGGAGAAATTACAGGAGAGTTGAAACTAAAAAGGCAAATTATCATTGAAAAAGGTGAACTTTTGGATGTTAAAGACACTTCAATTGTAGCACAAGATGACGTTCTGCAACATTATTTAAATATTCATGCGGATGATAAAATGAAGAACATTGTTGCATCAATACAGAAGGAACAGTATAAGATTATTAAATTACCATTATATACTAATGTAGTTGTTCAAGGGGTTGCTGGTTCTGGAAAAACAAGTGTAGCTTTACATAGAATAGCTTACTTAGTTTACAATGAAAGTAAAAATATTCAAGAAAGTCAATTTTTGGTTATAGACTGACAACTGTTTTTTACTAAATAGATTTTCTAATTCTTTTGCTGTAAAATCCTTCATACTATTTTCGCCTTCCATTCTTTTTCAATTAATCATAATTCTTAGAATTTTGCAACAAAAAAATGCGATTTTTTTTGGTTTTATCGCATTTTGTGGGCAACTTAGCTACTTATCCACTTTCATCGGCTGTGAATTGTAACAAATAATTACGAATGAAGATATAAAAGGCTTGATTTCAGAGAAAATAAATGATAAATTTAGTACGTATAATGAATCCTTGCACGTAACGAGCGAGGATAAAGAAACTGGCTTGACTGCATATAGGTGCGCCAAGTGATTTTGGTTATGCAACAAATGGTGGAAATACAACATCAAGAGAAACTTGCTGGACCACTGGTTTTAATATATGGCCAAATTTTTCCGATTGTTATGAAAATGATTGGATGCATTCGAATAGTGATTTCTGGACCATATCACCATACAGCACTCTTCCTTATTTAACATTTTTTATTCAAAAGAATGGAGCACTTAGTTATTATCAAACTGTTGATCTAGATAAGGAAATATATCCAGCAGTTTACCTAAAAGCGAGCATTAAGATAACTGGTGGCGATGGAACAAAAGAAAACCCATATACTTTAAGTTTATAAAAAGTTTAAAAAATAATTTAATATATAAGGAATAGTGATGATATGAATAAAAAAGGATTTATTTTTATTGAAACGATTATTGTAACCGCGGTTGTCTTGGCTTCTTTAATGTTGGTCTATTCTTTATATATTTCTTCTATTGCAAGTGAAAATAGAAGATTAAGATATGACGATACAGCTAAATTATACGAAACTTTTTATGTAAGAAAATATTTAGAAAGTTTTAATTTAAGCGATTTAACTGTAAGAGACGATGTCGATTATAAAATGATTTATCGTGGCCAAAGTGATATATTTGGTGATGAATATAATAATGAAAAAATCTTTTTTGAAAATTTATGGATGGAATTGAATATTCAAACGATTGTTGTGATGCGTTCTAATTTTAGTTGTGAAAATAACACTACTGGGGCCGTTTGTTCCAACGCAAATTTAGCTTCTTATTTAAATACGTTAGATATCCCAGAAACTTCTGATGGCACTTATCGTTTGGTTATCGAATATGCTGTAGATCAAGAAGGAAATAGTTGTACTTCTTCTGCAGGTTGCTTCTATTCTTATTCAAATATTTTATTAAGTGATCGGGGACGGTAGGTGTAAATATGGGAAATAAAGGAATTACCTTAGTTGAAATTATTATTAGTGTTGGACTGATTTCAGTGGTCATGCTCTTTTTGTTTAATTTGTTACTAGATATGGAACATGAAAGTACTTATTCTTCATATTTAAAAGAAAATCAAGTAAACCGATCTAATATTATTCGAGCCGTAGAAGAAGATTTAACAAATAATAAACTAAACGAGGTTCGATTAAACGAAGGCGAAAATGAAAGTGTTGTTGAATTTGATTTTGGCTCTTTTGTTACTCGTTTAACCGTAGAAAAAGATCGAGTTACATATAAAGAAGATACATGGCTTCTAGAAAAAGGTGGAAATGAAGATGCTTACTATGATTTTGCCAATATTAAAATATCTAGATCCGATGACAATAACTGTTCTTATACATTAAATATTGATTCCGATAATGATGGAGTATGTAACTACAATTGTGATACGAATAGCAATGGAGTACTAGATGATAGTGAAAGATCTACCGTAAATGAAGCATACAAATCTTGTTCTTCTTATAAATATGTTCGAGTAATTGTTCCAACAATTGCTAGTGCAACCACAAATACGATTGATGACTTAGAATTTTTCTATATTGGTTTAAAATGATTCGACAAAATTAGTGGAAAAGTTTTCTTGAAAAAGGAAACTTTTTCTATATAATAAAGACTTAAGCATTCTTAAGTTGGTGTCTTGCCTTTTCTTATCTAAAATAAGAGGAGGTGAATAGATATGGAGATACGAATCACTATCACATTCATGAAATATCTCTCTATTCTTTTGATACTTTTAATAGTAATTATTAAAACCATCAAAAAAGACACTTAGATAAACTAAATGTCTTACCAACAAAAAGGTAAGTCATTCAACTAAGAATGCTTCCATAAATATAGTAACACAAAAACAGAGAAAAAGAAATGTGTTTTGAGAAAATATTGATAAAAACATAAATTATGAAAATCATCAAAAAAGACACTTAGATAAACTAAATGTCTTACCCCAAAAAAGGTAAGTCATTCAACTAAGAATGCTTCCATAAATATAATAACATAGAAATAGAAAAAAATGGAAAATTTTTTGTGAAAACTTTTATTTTAAACGTTTGTATGATATCATTATTTTGGTGATGATAATGTATAGTTATATAAAAGGAATCGTGAAAGATCAAGAATCAAATTATATTGTACTAGATAATAATGGAATAGGGTATCATATTTTTGTTGCCAATCCTTTTCAGTTTTCGTTAGAAGAAGAAGCGAAAGTTTATATTTACGATCATATTCGTGAAGATGAACATTCTTTATATGGGTTTCAAACGAAAGAAGAAAAAGAATTATTTTTAAAGTTATTAAATGTTAAGGGTGTAGGTCCTAAGCTTATAATGCCAATGCTGGCTACAGGAAGTGTAAAAGGAATTGTCGATGCAATCGATCGAGAAAATATTTTGTATTTAAAAAAGTTCCCAAAAGTAGGAGAAAAAGTAGCTCGCCAAATCATTTTAGATTTAAAAGGAAAATTAGCAATTACTGGCGATACTCCAGCTATCGGTGGATTTGATGAGTTAGTAAGTGTTCTAGAAGGATTAGGCTATAAATTGAATGATATAAAGAAAATTTTACCTAATATGGATGGAAATTTAAAAATTGAAGATCAAGTAAAAGAAGCTTTAAAATTATTATTAAAGTAAGAGTTTTAGAAAGGATTTTTTCCATGAAGAATAAATATCATATGACAAAAGAAGAAAATATTTTTTTTGCGAAAAGAAAACTTGTAGATGCTATTTATAAAAGTGCAAATTTAGAGGGAATTGCCGTTACATTTGCAGATACCTATGCTTTTATGAATAATGTAAATACCGGGAAGATCTCGGTCGATGACATGTTAAAATTAAAAGGACTTAAAGATGCGTGGGAAATGGTGTTAAATACCATAGACGAACCATTAAATATAGCATATATAAAAAAAATTCATTTCGAAGTATGTAAAGGACAAAATGTCTACCCGTTAGGCGATTTTCGAGATAAAGGTGTGGGTATAACTGGAACTAATTGGCGGCCTAAATTACCAAGTGAATGTGATTATGAAGCAGAACTAGAAAGTGTTTTAAATATCAAGAATGAATTAGAAAGATGCATTACTCTTTTTTGCTGGATACAGAGAAGTCAAATGTTTCTAGACGGAAATAAAAGAGTAGCTAATCTTGTAGCAAATAAAGAAATGATTCGAAATGGGTTGGGTATTTTAAGTGTGCCAGTTGAAAAAATAGGCGAATATTTTACTTTATTAATCTCCTATTACGAAACAAACGATATGGAAGATTTGAAAAAATGGATATATGATAATTGTATAGACGGTGTATAGCTACCAAAAAAGGAAAGGAAGATAATCGTGGAAGATGAAAAAATATTAGATGCTGAAGAACAAGAAAGCGATTCTTTTGAAGCCAATATAAGACCCCAAACCTTAAAAGAATACGTTGGTCAAGAAGAAATTACCAGCAATTTGAAAGTCTTTATTGAAGCAGCTAAAATAAGAAATGAATCTTTAGATCATGTTTTGCTCTATGGTCCACCTGGTCTTGGAAAGACAACACTAGCTCATATAATTGCCAATGAGTTAGGAGTTTCCATTAAAACCGCGAGTGGTCCTTCTATCGAAAAAAGTGGAGATTTAGCTGCCATTTTATCTACACTTGAACCAGGCGATGTTTTATTTATTGATGAAATTCATAGAATGCCTAAGTTTATTGAAGAAATTTTATATCCGGCAATGGAAGATTTTGAAATGGATCTTGTTTTAAATAGTGATGGAAAAAGTCGAAATTTAAAAATCGATTTACCTCCTTTTACCTTAGTAGGAGCTACAACACGAGCTGGAGATATTTCTAGTCCACTTAGAGATCGTTTTGGAATTGTCTCAAAATTAAATTATTATTCAGAAGATGAACTATTGAAAATTGTCAAAAGAACGAGTCGAGTGTTTGATATGCCGATTGAAGAAGATGCAGCCAGATTAATCGCGAAACGATGTCGAAAGACTCCAAGAATTGCCAATCGTTTGTTTAAACGAGTTCGGGATTTCGCCTTAGTAGGCGGAAAAGAAATTATTGATTATGAATTAGCAGATGATTCTTTAAAAAGATTAAAAGTGGATGAATTTGGTCTAGATGCAATTGATATTGAATACTTAACAAGCTTAATTACGAAGTTTAATGGAGGACCAGTTGGCGTAGAAACCATTGCAACTTCTATAGGAGAAGAACCTTCGACACTAGAAGACGTTGTAGAACCATTCTTGCTTCAAGAAGGATTTATCAAACGTACTCCAAGAGGAAGAGTTGCTTGTGAAAAAGCTTATGAGCATTTAAAAATGAATCGTCAGGGAACATTATTTTAGGAAAGGGTGAAAAGTCATGGCTGAAATTTTAGATGGAAAAGAAGTATCACGTGTAAAAAAAGAAGAATTAAAAAAGAAAATTATTGAATTAAAAGAAAAATGTGGTATTACACCGGGACTAGCTATTATTCGGGTTGGCGAAGATCCGGCTTCAGAAATTTATGTCAAAAATAAATTAAAAGCATGTGCCTCTTTAGGAATTCATGCAATTGAAAAACATTTTGAAGGCACAGAAAAAGAAGAAGAAATTATCAAGACTATTGAAAGTTTCAATACCGATCAAACCATTGATGGGATTTTAGTTCAAAGTCCGTTACCAAATTCTTATGATGAACAAAAAATTGTTTCTCACGTTTTAAGCAGTAAAGATGTCGATGGATTTGGAATTATGAATTTGGGCTATTTACTAGCAAATCAAGAACAGATTTTAGCCGCGACACCACTTGGAATTATTCATTTGCTAGATTACTACAATATTCCTATTGCCTCTAAGCATGTCGTGATTATTGGCCGCAGTCAAATTGTCGGTAGACCTTTATCTATTCTCTTTTTAAATCGGGATGCAACCGTTACAATCACCCATTCTAAAACAACCAATCTAAAAGAGATTACCCAAACCGCAGACATTTTAGTTTCGGCAGTAGGTAAACCACATTTTGTAACTGCAGATATGGTTAAAGTTGGTGCTGTTTGTATCGATGTAGGTATATCAAGAGTAGAGAATCATGTCGTTGGCGATATGGATTTTGATTCCATTAAAGAAAAAGCTTCTTTCATAACTCCGGTACCTGGTGGAGTAGGCCCAATGACAATCGCGACACTTTTAGAAAATGTGTATACTCTAGCTTTAAAAAGAAAGGAAAGATAAAATGGATCCAAAAATTACAGAAATTTTAAAAAAAGAAGAAAAAAGACAAAAAGAAAATATTGAGTTAATTGCTTCCGAAAATTATGCTTCAGAATATGTAAGAGAATTACAAGGAAGTATTTTTACAAATAAATATGCCGAAGGATATCCTGGAAAAAGATATTATGGAGGCTGTGAATATATTGATGAAATGGAAAATTTAGCTATTTCTTACGTCTGTAAACTATTTGATGTAAAATATGCGAATGTTCAACCTCATTCTGGTTCTAGTGCTAATATGGCAGTTTATAGAGCCTTACTTCAAAAAGGTGATAAGGTAATGGGAATGAATTTATCAAATGGAGGTCATTTAACTCATGGAAATAAAATGAGTTTCAGCGGCCAAGATTATGAGATCGTCTCTTATGATGTCGATCCGGTAACCGAAATGTTAGATTATGAAGAAATTCGTTCATTAGCTATAAAAGAAAAACCAAAAATGATTATTGCTGGAGCAAGTGCTTATTCAAGGATTATTGATTTTGAAAAATTTGCTTCTATTGCTCATGAAGTTGGAGCCTATCTATTTGTCGATATGGCTCATATTGCTGGACTTGTAGCAGCTCATCTTCATCCAAATCCTTGTCTTTATGCCGATGTAGTAACATCAACAACTCATAAAACATTAAGAGGACCAAGAGGAGGAATCATTTTAACCAATAACGAAGAGATTGCTAAAAAAATTAACAAGGCGATTTTTCCTGGAATTCAAGGAGGACCTTTAGAACATGTCATTGCTGCCAAAGCACAGTGTTTTTATGAAGCTTTACAACCAGAATTTATCGAATATCAAAAACAAGTTTTAAAAAATATGCAAGCATTAATTGAGGCATTAAAAGAAGAAGAATTTAAAATTGTCTCTGATGGATCCGATAATCACTTAATTTTAGTCGATGTAAAAGGTTCATGTGGCCTAACTGGAAAAGAAGCCGAAGAACTTTTAGATAAAATTCATATCACAGTCAACAAAAATACCATTCCAAAAGAAACCGAAAAACCAATGGTAAGTAGTGGGATAAGAATTGGAACTCCAGCCATGACAACCAGAGGATTTAAAGAAAATGAATTTAAAAAAGTGGGTCATATCATCGCGACAGCTTTGAAAAATAGTCAAGATGAGGAAATATTAAAAAAATTAAACCAAGAAGTTTTGGATTTAACAAGTCAATTTTAAAGATTTTAAAAGAAGTTTAGGTGATAGTATGAAAAATAAGTTAATTATTGTCGAAGGACCGCAAGGAACAGGGAAAACAACTTTAACAAATTATTTAAGAGAAAATATCCCTGGATCCAATTTGTATCGCTTAAGTGGTCAAAAAGATAAAACTGAAAACGGCCAAAAATACAGCGAGAAAATGTATGAAGCTTTACTAGAGTATTTAGAAAAATTAGAAGAAATTCCAATGGATTTGATTTTTGATCGTACCTTTTTTACAGAAGAAATCTATGCTCGTCTAGGATATAAAGAGTATGATTTTTCAGATATTTATAAAAAACTTTTTGCAAGATTCAATAAACTACATTTTGAAAAATATTTAATCATTCTTTATCTAGAAAATACCGATCTTTATTCTGAACGATTAAAAAGAGATTTTCATCATAACTATCAAACATTCAGTTTAGAAAATAGCATTCGTCAACAGCAAGCCTATTTGAAACTAAGTGAAGAAATCGAAAAAAATGCTGAAAACACGATTAAAGTAATTCGATTACCTATGGATGATTTTACAAAAGCTTATCAACAAATAGATGCTATGATTAGAGGTGAAAAAGATGAGTACTGAAGATTTTAACTATGATTTACCAGAACGATTAATTGCTCAAACACCGTTGAAAAATCGTTCAGCATCCAAACTTTTAGTGATGGATCGTGATACTGGAGAAATAGAACATAAACATTTCACAGATATAATTGATTATTTAGTTCCAGGAGATGTTTTAGTAATTAACGATACAAAAGTAATTCCAGCAAGACTCATTGGTGAAAAAGAAGAAACAAAAGCAGTAATCGAACTTCTTCTTTTAAAAGAATTAGGAAGTGATGAGTGGGAGTGTCTTTCAAGACCATTTAAAAGATTGCATGTAGGAACCAAAATCTCATTTGGTAATGGTTTATTAAAAGCCGTAGTAACGGAAAAGAAAAGTGAAGGTATTGTTCATGTGAAGTTTATTTATCAAGGAATTTTTTTGGAAATTTTAGATAAACTAGGAGAAATGCCATTACCTCCATATATTCATGAAAAATTAGAAGATAAAAATCGTTATCAAACCGTATATGCGAAAAATCTTGGCAGTGCAGCAGCTCCAACTGCTGGGCTTCACTTTACAAATGAATTATTAGAAAAAATAAAAGAAAAAGGAGTTATTGTTACAAATGTAACTTTACACGTTGGCTTAGGTACATTTAGACCAGTTGAAGTAGAAGATGTAACCAAACATCATATGCATAGTGAATTTTATATGATGAGTAA
>CALVPL010000132.1 GCA_944351315.1 uncultured Bacilli bacterium
ATAACACTAACAATTGTTGGAATGAAGAAGATCAAAACACCAGCTAAAGCTCTGAAAGCTAAAGATTTTGTTGCTTTTTTAATTTCATCATCTTTAGCAGCTACTACTGCTTTACCTAAATCAAGCATTCCCCAAACAATTAATAAAATAGGAATAATGATTTTAAAAACTAATAAAATATACCCAGCAATTTGCCATATATTTGCCGTATTAGCACAGAAACCATATGAATTACCAGGTTGAACTGTTCCACTCATAAATTTAACCTCATTTCTACTCTTATTTTATATTCAAACTTGTTACAAGTCAAGTAAAATATAAAGTAAATGTCAACTAATCAATTTCTTCAATTTTCATTAAATTAGTTGTTCTATTCTCATCAGTATTAGGAAAACCTCCAGTAATAACAAGAATATCTTTACTATTTAATGGCATAAATTCTTTTGCTTTTGAAACACTTTCTTTTAAAACTTCATCCGTAGAATTCATTAAAGGCATTTGCATTGGATAAATACCATAATTAAGCATTAATCTACGTCCATCTTTTTCATCTGGTGTTAAAGCTAAAATAGGAGAAACTGGACGATAATTACTAATTAATCTTGCTGTTCTACCATGAACAGTAGCTGTTGTGATTAATTTAGCATTTAAACGATTCGCTGTATCAACAACAGAAACAGCAATTGCATCACGAGCATTTTCTACATGACGAACTTGTTCAATATAATTATATTCAGCATATTTTTCTGTAACTTCACAAATTTTAGCCATAGCTTCAACAGTTTCAATTGGATGCTTTCCAACCGTAGTTTCACCAGATAACATAACCGCATCTGTACCATCCAAAACTGCATTAGCAATATCGCTTGTTTCAGCTCTTTTTGGTCGAGTATTTTCCATCATTGTTTCAAGCATTTCAGTTGCAACAATACAAATTTTATTCATACGACGACAAGTTTTAACCATTTTCTTTTGCTCAATTGGAACAATTTCACTTGGAATTTCAGTTCCTAAATCTCCACGAGCAACCATAATACCATCACTAACACTTAAAATTTCTTCTAAATTTTGAATTCCTAAAGCACTTTCAATTTTACAAATAATTTGTAAATCTTCACGATGATATTCTTTTAAAATTTCTTTAACTTCTAAAACATCTTCTTTTGTACTTACAAAAGATAAAGCTAAAAATTCACCACCATGCTCACAAGCATATTTAATATCTTCACGATCTACTTCACTAACATATGGAATATCAAGTTTTACTCCAGGAACACTCATACTTTTACGATTACCTAAATGTCCACCAGAAACGATTTTACAAGTAACTCCATCACTTTCAGTACTTATAACTTCTAATCTCATTTTAGCATTTTCAAGTAAAATTACATCGCCAACTTTTAAAGAATCTAAAGCTTCAGGATGATTTACACTAAATCTTTCACTAGTTCCTGTAACACTTTCTTTAACTAAACGAACATTTTTGCCATCTACTAAATCAATTCCATCATTTTCCATAACTCCACAACGAAATTCTGGACCTTTAGTATCCCATAAAATAGCTACATTCATTCCCGTTCTTTTACGTACTTCACGAGTAGAATCTAAAGCTTTTTGTCTTTCTTCTAATGTTGCATGAGAAAAGTTAATTCTAGCAATATTCATTCCTTTCAAAACCATTTGTTCCATAACGTCTGCTTCATTACTAGCAGGCCCAATACTACATACAATTTTTGTCTTTTTCATTTACTACACCTCTTTTTAACGAACATGAAAAATTTTACTATAAATACAGAAAAAAATCAAGTATAAACCAAGAAAAAAAAGACCAAACTAACAAGGGATGATTATGAAAAAAGAACAATTTATGGAAAATGTAAAACAATTTATTGAAAAAGGAACTTGCTGTTTTACATGTGTAAAAGAAATTAAAGAAAAACTAAAAAAAGAAAACTATCAAGAACTCCATGAAATAAACGAATGGAACAAATTACCTGACAAATTTTATGTAACTAGAAACGATAGTAGTCTTATTGCTATAAAAATACCCAAAAACATCAAAAATTCTTTTCATATTATTACAACTCACTTAGATACACCTGCTCTACTTTTAAAACCAAATGGAGCTTATTTAAGCGAAAATTATTTAGAATACAACGTCATGCCTTACGGTGGATTATTAAACTATGGTTGGTTAGATAAAAATCTTTCTTTAGCTGGTAGAATTTTAATCAAAAAAAACAATACTTGGCACGCCAAAATCATCGACTTCCAAAAAACAGTAGCCGTGATTCCAAGTGTTGCAATTCATCAAAACGATAAAGCCAATTCGAATTTAGATTTAAATATGCAAACCGATCTTCAACCTGTATTTTTTCTAAGTGAAAAAACAAGTGATTGGGAAAGTTTTTTAAGAAAAGAATTAAAACTAACAAATGAAAAAATAGGCGACTACGAATTATTTTTATACGACAATTCACAACCGACACTTTTTGGCAAAACAAATGAATTTCTCTTATCGCCAAGAATCGATAATTTAACCAGTGTCTATGCTGCTTTAGAAAGTTTCTTAGAAAGTTCATCCGAAAATATCAGTGTATTTTGTTCCTTCAACAATGAAGAAATTGGCAGTTTAACAAAAGAAGGAGCCGATAGTAATTTTCTATTAGACACGTTAAAAAAAGTAGCAGCACTTCTAAATGTAGACATTACCTCTACTTTTGCAAATTCTTGGATCATTAGTTCCGATAATACACATGCAATTCATCCAAACCATATAGAATATGCTGATAAAACAAGTAAAGGAATTATGGGAAAAGGATTTGCCATCATAAAAGAAACAAATTCCACAACTGATGCAATCTTTTCTACCCTTTTAAAAGATTTATGTACAGCCAAAAAAATTTTATTTCAAGACGTTACAACCAAAAACGATTTAGTCGGAGGTTCTACATTAAGTGGCCTTAGCTTACGTCATGTCAGTGTCGCATCTATTGATGTTGGAATTCCTGAGCTTGCTATGCACTCCTCTAAAGAACTTTGTGCAACCGAAGATATTTATATGCTTTACAAAATGATGAAAGAATTTTATCAAACCAAATTTGATCAAAAAAAAGAAACTTATACATTCAAATAAGTTTCTTTTTTATTCTTTCTTTTTCGTATTTTTTTTCGTTTTAGGTGTTTTAGTTTTAACAACCTTTTCAGTTTTTGCAGGTTTTTTCTCTAATTCTTTTTCCAATACTTTTTGTTCTTCTTCAATCTTTTCTAAACGATTTTCCATTTCCTCTTGTGTAAAAACAACTTTAGTATTCGCGACAAAATCATGAAGTCCACGATTGTCTTGACGCATAACAATCATAAATAAATTAATATACATGATAATATAGCCCACTAAATTGACGTTTTGATAAACATTGTAATAATTTGAAGCATCCATAAAATAGATCACTGCAAGTAAAGCTAAAGAAATCAAAATATTTCTTAAAACTACTGCTCGAAGTAAGTAATTTACAATATTAAGTGGTTTATCATTGGCACTGACAACTCGAAGTTGAAATAATCTTTTACCTATAGTTTGTCCATCCATAAAGAAAGGTAGTACTCCAAAATAAAGTAAACTACAAACAATATCCACAAGAATTGTCGGAATATTTAAACGATACAATTCATAAGATATCGGAATAGCTGCCTCATTATATTCTTCTTGTGAAATCTCATTTTTTTCAACTTGTTCATAAACATTAACTAGCTCATTATACTTTTCTGAATAAGCATCACGATTTGGATTTAAAAATGGAATATATGAAAGTAACGTTACAACTAAAGATACAATCAAGATATCCAAAATAAAAGCTAACAATCTTTTAAAAAAAGTTCCTGTCAAAAATTTACCCTCCCATCTGACAAAAAGAATTATATCATAAGATCAAAAAAGAAGCTACTATTTTCTAGTAAGCTTCATGACATCTTCATCTAAATATCTTCCTTCAACAACGACATTTTCTCCAGAATATTGATTCACTAAAGTATAACCAATCACATAGTATCCATCGGATAATAAACTTTCATGTTGATCCATAGTATTTTTTTCAAGAATTTGACCACTTTCATTTTGATAAATAACAGATTCAACTACACGTATATCCGCATTAGAATATAATGGGATTTGACCATTCTCTTCATTGGCTAAAGAATAAATATCTTTATATATATAAGCTTGATCATCGATAGAAACAAAATCCCCAACATTAATGGCATTTTCAACCCTTGAAGTATTTTCTTGAAGTCGTTTTTGAATCTTCAACAATTCTTCTTTAATTGTAGTTAACTCTTCTTTATCGACTTCATTTTCTAAACTTTCATCCACATGAATAGTTTCTTTATTTTCCTCATGAATCTCTTCACCAGTATCAGGTTTCGGAGTTACTACAATCACTTCATCTTCTTTTTCATTCTCAAATTCACTTGTTTTAGATTTAGAAGTATTTGGAACAACACTTGAAATAATTAAAGCCATACCTACGGCAATACCTGTACCCATTAAAGACATCTTTCTCATGACTTTTTGACTTTCTTTTTTCACTTTTTCTAAATTTTCAGGAATTCTTTCCATACATTCTTTAAAAGTCAAATTTCTATGATATAGATCATCAAAAGTTTCTGTAATTTCACTTTTTTCTTCTTGAGATAATTCAAGTTGTTGAATATAATCTAAATAACTTTGGACATCTAAATATCCATCCGCATTGTATTTCAATAAACGTCTAGCATTTTCATTTACTAATTTAGCATGCATCGCCGAAACATTTTGAATATCATCAAATACTTCATTTGCTTTATGTCCATTTAAAATTTGATCATATTTTCGATCAATCTTATCGATTTTTTTACTATATTTTTTCAAATCTTTATTAGTAATTTTTTCTTTATCTTTTTTCAAAAATTTTTCTGTTAAACAATAATTTTTATAAGTCAAATAATCTGCAAGAGACTTTGAAGAAAAAATATGCTTTTTTTCTTTTTTTCGATCTCTAATTTTTTCTTGAATACTAGAACCAAACTCTTTTATTTTTTCATAAATATTTTGACCTTTTTTCTTAAAATCCCATTTTTCTTTTAAGGAAAAAAACTTATTTTTCATTCGAATTGATTCTTTATCCTTTTTATCTTTTTTTGTTCGAACATACTCAAAAGTATCTTGAACGTTATAAACAAAATCATCAAAAACCCCTTTAATTGTTCTCTTATTTTCTAAAACCTTCCAAATTCTTTTTTGTTCCTTTTTAGATAATCTTTTTACAATATCAATTCCACGATCATTTTCATCTTCAAAAAGTGGCAAAAAAGTAATTCGAAGCTCGCGAAGTTTTAGAAGCAAATCTTCTATTTCTTTTCTTTCTTGTTTTGAATAAATAACCCCATTTAAACATCTAGTTAAATCATTTGTTCGTTCATCAATCTCTTCTAATTCATCAATAGAAAAAAGAAGTTGTTGAAAAGTTAAAATCAATCGTTTTGTATTTTCAATAGGCCTATATTTTCGAGATAAATAGTCATTTACTTTCGCAACAAGTTGATCAAATAATCTTTCATCTTCTTTCATAAGCAAATAATTTCTATAAACATTATTAGTATCTGCTAAAGAAGCTTTATTTAACATTTCTAAAATTCGATACAAACAATTA
>CALVPL010000133.1 GCA_944351315.1 uncultured Bacilli bacterium
TATACCAAGCTTCATCACTCATTACCATTTCTACTAAAACATATCCTGGAAACATTTTTTTCTTTTTTTCTTTTTTTACGCCATCTTTAATTTCAATTTCTGTTGTTTCGGGAATAATTACACGAAAAATATAATCTTGCATACCCATGGATTCTGTACGCATTTCAAGTTTTTCCTTGACTGATTCTTCATGTCCTGCATAAGTATTTACAACATACCATAGTTTTTCCATTAGATAGCCCCCTTAACCCAAGATAAAATTGCAGATACTAATAAGAAGAATGCTACTAAAAAGGCTACTATAACAATCGTTGCAATTGTATATTTTACTACTTCTTTTGATGATGGAAATGTAACATTTTTCATTTCATTTTTTACTTCTTTTAAATATCCTGGTTTCTTCTCTTTTTTTTGCTTTTTCTTTTGTGCTTTTTCTTTTGTCTTTTTCATTTTTTCTTCTTTTTTGGCCATTCTTATCACCTCATAAATTTTTCCAAAATAAAAACACTTCCGTGCTTCTTGTATATAAGATAGCATAATAGGAAGTATTTTGCAAGCCTTTTCAACTTATTTTTTCGGTAAATTCAGCGATTTTCCAATCGTTATCTACTTTCTCTAAAATTAAACGATATTTGTCATTTCTAGAGCAAATGGAATCTTCACCTTCTGGGCATAAGCGGATATTTTCGATCGCGACGATTCTTTCATTCGTAGCACTTTCTAATAGTAATATCTCTTCATTTGCATTTAGCATTGCAATGGCACTTTCGGCATAAACTGAATCAAACATTGTCTTTGGGCCGCGATGAACACGGCTTGTTAATAAAACATCTTGATCTGGTGTGATTTCGGTTAATTGATCCCAATATTTTCCATAAACATCATCGGTTACATAAGTATGAAATTGATTCAAAAAGTTTTCATCAATTACAATATATTTTTCATCATCTTCTTTAGTATATTCGCTACTTACTTCACTAATATTATAATATTGAGCATTTTCAAAAAAGTTTTTTAAAATACTTCTTTTTTCTTCTACAATTTCGCGAATTTCTTGCTCTGTCATATCACTACTATTTTGAAAAACAATTTCTTCTGGTGGATTATTTGTATAGTCTTCAAATATATCTTCACTTTCTTTTTGAAAATTAAAAATAGTCAATGCTACTAAGATAAATAAGAATACAAGAAAAAGTCCAATAGTTATTTTTTTCCATTCTCTTTTTAACATTTTTATTCCTCCTTAATTAGAAGTCTTACTTTATTTCGAATTCGTTGAATTGTATTATCAATTTGTTTTTCTGTTTTGTCAAGTAGAAGTGCGATTTCTTTGTAATTTAAACCTTTTAATAAATAAGAAAAAACTTTTTGTTCATTTTTTGATAATTCTTTTTTTATTTTTTGAAGTAAAACTTTTTCATTTTCTTGTTCACTAAATTTTAATAATGGATCTGCAGTTTCATCTTTAATTACATCTATTAATGGCAATCCATTTTTATCATAATCATAATCTAGAGAAAGGCTCGCTTGTTGCATTTTATTTTTTGTTGTTTGGGCTTTACGAATTGCATTAATAAGTTTACGTTTAATACATAAAGAGATGAATGTTTTTAAGCTGGCTTCTTTTTGTTCGTCATAACTATTTAAAGCATCTGTAAATCCGACATTGGCTTCTTGAATTAAATCATTATAATCTAGACCATACTTATTAGCACTTGTCATATATTTTTTTACAATGAATTTAATTAATGGCTCATATTTTTCATATAAACTATCACGTACTTCTTCATTGCTTTCGCTAACCATGTCGAAAAGAAACTCATCTTCTTCATCGTACTTCAAGATAATCCCCCCATTTTAAATATTAAAATTGCCGCGGCAACAGATGCATTTAAACTATTTACTTCACCAATCATTGGAATTTTTATAATAAGATCACTATTATCTAAAACGATTTTGCTTATTCCTTTTCCTTCGTTGCCAATGACTAAAATTTTCTTGCCCGAAAAATCTATATTTCGACAATCTTCACCGTCCATATCGGCGGCATACACAAAATATCCTTTAGATTGCAACTTTTTTAAGGTTTCACTTATGTTTGTTACTTTAATGATTTTCACATTATTCGTAGTTCCAACACTTGTTTTCATCACGGTATCATTCACACTCACACTGCGATCTTTAGGAATTATGATGCTTTTAATTCCAGCTGCTTCAGCTGTTCTTATAATCGCTCCAAAATTATGAGGATCTTCCAAATGATCTAAGACTAATAAAAACTCTTCATCTTGAATATCTTTTAAATCATAATAGGAATATTCTTCTCTTTCAAAAACAATTCCTTGATGATTTCCTTTTACCATACGATTTAAAATATCATTCGACGTTACGACATAATGAATTTTATTTTCTTTTAAAAAATCTATTATTTCTTTTTCATTTCTGGATAAATAAACTTTTTTTATTTCTTTTGGATTCGTCATTAATAAAGAATTTTTTCCATAAGCTAACATAATTACCCCTCCAATTAAGGTTATTATACTATAATTTTTTTGACGGTGCAAATCACATAAAAAAAGAGAAGTATTGCTACTACTCTTCGGTATTATTTTTCATTTTCGTTTCTTCAAACTAAAAATGAAAGATTACATGCACGAATAATATCGGTGTGCACAAGTATAGTATTCTTTTTCTTTCTTTTTTTATTCTGCCATTTTTTTCCTACTTTCTAATTCTTCAGCATTGATGGCAATTCCGATAGTTACTATATAAGCTATTAAATAAAACCAAATCATTAAAACAACAAAATGTGAAAGTCCTCCATATAAAAGATCGTAATGAGCCACCTCATTTACATAAAATGAATAGAGAAACGTAACTATTACAAATCCAGCTGTTGTAAATAGAGATCCTTTCGTAGTATAACTACTTGATACTCGTTTGTCTGGAGCAATTGTATAAATAATTTTTATTAAGAAAAAGATTAAAAACCAAGAAATTGGACCTTTAGATACATTGATAATGAAAACGATCGTGTTTGTAACGGCTTGATTCATATTTACATATCTAACTAATTCTATAAATTTGTCTCCAAAAGCTGGAACTAATAAAAGAAATACGATCAAGCTAATGAGAATAAAGGTCATTACTAACCCTTTGATTTTTCTTTTTAAAAAGGAGGAATTTTCAAATCCTAATAATTGATTTGAGGTTACTATAATGGAACTTGCTCCTCCACTAGCTGCATAAAATGCTACGAAAAGAGGAATTAAAAACTCTAAAGAAAATTGAATATCGTTTAACATTGGAGTAATTAGGGAAGCAATATCACTTCCAAAAGCCTTTAAAAGGAAATTGGATATGAAATCAAACGAAACGTTAAATAAAGAAGCACCATAGGCTATTAGAGTTATCGTAGGAACAGTAGCTAACAAAAAAAAGAAAGCAAGCTGTCCGGGCAAAACTAACATATCTGGTCTTGCTAGAATATTCCATAATCTTTTTAGAACTTCTTTTGCTTTCTTTAATATTTTCATTTATCTTCGTCCTTTTTTCCTTTTTGTTTTTTAATATCTTCTACACATTCATTAATTGCATCTTCAATAGATTTTGTATCACTTTCTATCATACTATAACTTATACTAATTCCATAATTAAATGGCAATGTTTTAAAATTCTTATTTAATTTATGCATGTAACTTGTTATTTGTTTTTGGTTGTATCCTACAAAATAAATCATAAATTCATTTCCATTTGTTCTTATAATATCTGAATTATCTAGTTGAGTTTTAATTAAAATATTTGCTGCCGCTTTGATTTGACGGTCTCCTTCTTCGTATCCTAAAGTATCGTTTATTTCTTGTACTTTATTTAAATCAATCATTACAACACTTTGTGGATAAATGGTATTTTTGTTCCAAACTGCTAAGTTTTCATTTAAGTAATTACGATTTTTTAAAGAAGTTAATTGGTCAACATATTTTAATTTGTCTTCTTTTTTGATTTTCTTTTGTAATCTTACTTTTTTACTTGAACGATAAATTAGTAATAAAATCACAATAATAATAAGTATAGCATATAATGCATATCTGGCTAAGCTGCCAATTATTGAACCTCTTTTTTCTAAAATGCCACTTTGATAAATTCCTATATTGGTTATTTCTTTACTATCTAAATAATTAAAATAATGAACCAAAAGAGTGTTTAAAGTATCATTTCCTAAAGACTTCATTGTGTATGTTGCGTTTAATGTATAAGTATATCTAGAACTATAATTTTTTAATGTACCTTTTAATAAATAATCTCCTACTTGATGATCTAAAAGAAGAATATTTT
>CALVPL010000134.1 GCA_944351315.1 uncultured Bacilli bacterium
ACCATTTGATCTTTAAAGCGACCGATCATACTATGTTCACTCGTCCCGATTAAATATAAATCTTCACCTTCAATTTTATACATCATCGCATCCATTTCAGCAAAACTCATAACACCAGTAACCACATCACTGCGAATCATAAAAGGCGGAATTGCATAAATAAATCCAGCATCAATCATAAAATCTTTAGCATATTGAAGCATTGCACTATGAAGTCTTGCTCCATCACCTAATAAATAATAAAAACCATTTCCACTAGTTCTTCCAGCACTTTCTTTATCTAAGCCATTTATACTTTCTAAAATATCCGCATGATAAGGAATTTCATAAGAAGGAACTACAGGATCCCCAAACCTTTCATTTTCAACATTTTCCGAATCATCTTTTCCAATAGGTACAGATTCATCCATAATTTGAGGAATAACCATCATTCTTTTACGAATTTCTTCTTCTAAAGAAAGTTCTTCTTTTTCTAAAGAATCAATCTCCTCATTCATTTTTTTAACATTCTCTTTAGCTTCTTCAGCTTCTTCTTTTTTGCCTTCAGCCATCAATTGCCCAATTTCTTTCGCAAATTTGTTTTTTGAAGCACGAAGTTCATCCCCTCTTTTACGAGCTTCTCGCCACTTTAAATCAAGATCATACACTTCATCTACTAAAGGAAGTTTTTCATCTTGAAATTTCTTCTTAATATTTTCTTTAACAAGTTCCTTTTCTTCACGTATTAACTTAATATCAATCATATTCTTTTTCCTTTCTTTTTTGACATCTTTTTAAAAAGAAAAAACCACGACTAACCCCATAAAGGAGCGAATAAGTCGCGGTGCCATCCTCTTATTTACTTAATTTAAGATAACGGTGTTACCCGTGGATGATTAGTCCCTCTAAAAAGTAGAAACAAATTTAATTTCTTACTTCTTTTCATCAACCAGAAGCTTTCTAAAAAGAATTTTAAATTTGTCATGTCTTTTTTTTGATTTCTTCTATAGTATAACACTTTTTTTCAATTTGGTGAAGAATTTTTGTTTCCCATTCTTCGTGCTCTGTGATAAATTCCTAAAGATTGTTTTTCAAATTGATTTTTCGATAACCAATTGGATAATTTATAAATTCCAATAGTATTAGAAGGAATCTCATAATTCCTAAAAAAATCTTTAACGTAACGTGGAAGAACTCTATATCCACAAACTGCGATGGATCTTTCATCTGTTTCATAATTTCTTAGAAAAACACAAGAACGATCTAGATCATAATAATAAGCAGCACTTAAATAAGGCTTATTTTTAACATCAAATTTCCATTTTCTTGAAGCCAAAATAGTATTTCCAAAATAATATTGTTCTTCACGAATTCTTTCTTCATTCTCTAAATATTCTTTTTTTACTTTAACAACTCCATGAGCTAAAAACTGAATATCATTAGTAGAACAAACTCCATTTTCATCTTGAAAATTCAAATCATACCTACTAAAACGACAATCTTGCATATAAATATTTGCCAAGATAGATTCTTGATTTTCTAAAGAAGTAAAAGAATATTGAAAAATTTGTTGTTTTTTAGTTGAAAAAATTTGGAATTTAGAATTCATTGTATCCAAATTATCCAAATTTTGAAAAAATTGTTTAATCACAACATATTTAGAAATAAAATCTAAACTATTAAAAAAATTCTCTTCAATCATTTGTTTTTGTAAATATTCATATACTTCCATTCTCTTCCTCCAAGGCTTTTACAATTTTTAAATAATTGGGTTTATATTTTTCATTTACTCTTTTAATATCTTTTTCCGTTTTATTTTTTAGTCTTGTTAAATCCATATTATGTTCCATATCAACTTTTTTAATATACATAGCCATTTTATTTTTACTTTTAATAATTCGCTCAATATATTCATTATAAGAAAGATTTTTAAAATGTGTTAAAAGAAAAACTGTATCAACAATTTCTGATGAAAATCCCATATCTAAAAGGTCTGTTCTAGTAAGATGAGTATCCTCAAGAATATCATGCAACAATCCAACAATTTTTTCGGTCTCATTTCTTCCATGAAAAGAAACATATTCCAAATGTTCCATATATGGATTGTTACCTTTATCCACCTTATCTTCAAAATATTTTTTAACAATTTTTCTCGTTTCTTCTATATTCATAATTATATTATATCAAATTAAAGTTTTTTTGTATAGGTTACTATTGCATCCTTTTTCTCATAAAAACCATCAATCCACTCAATATCTAATTTAATAGGTTGTAAAACTTCAACAATTTTCTTTAAATTATAACAACAAATAGGATGATTTTCTTTAAACAAATCTTGATACCCATATGAATATAAATATAAAAGTTGTAAAATTCCATTTTTATTTAAAAATTTATTCCACTCCGTAACAAGAATTTTAACTTTTTGAAAAACATCTATTTTTTTATCTGGAAAAAAATAATCAAGATATTGTAATATATTTGAAAAAATAATTCGATCATAAGATTCTAAAAGATTAGGTGCAAATATGTCTCCCACAATAAAATCTATAGGCACAGTTTGAATACATTCTTGTAACTTTTCGTAATGAGCATCTGTACTTAAATAAATATTACTTTCATAAATTTTCTTTTCACTAGGAATATCTTTAGAAAAAGAAAAATTTTGATTTTGCAATTCAAGGATTTTTTTCACAAAATTCTTTCTCTTAGAATGTAAAAGAATTTGTTTTTTTATTTCAAAATATTCTTTTACATAAGGATTAATATCAAACACAGATACTTTTTTAGCTCCGTAAACCAAAGCATTAAAAAGTTGATCTAATGAAGACCCAACAGTTAAAACTGATTGATCCTTTAAATTCAATGTTGCAAAATATTCTAAAACATTTTCCGTTGCAAACGGATATACACTTTCAAAACCACTTTCCATTCTCGTATTTCCCCCAAAAAATATAGAATATCCTAACATATTAGAGCAAAAAATGCAAGAAAAGAGCCATTATCGGTGATAATGACCTTGTACATTTTCAAAAACCATTTGCTTTAAAAGCCTTAATGCTTCCTCTTTATCAAATGAACAAATTTCTAAAATAGCTTCTAAAGAAGAATCATACTGCCCGATAGCAAAATCTGGATAAGCTTCAAAATAAAGCATTTTTTTGCGAATAAAATCTTTTTGGATATCTGTTGGATTTTCTGGCAAATAAAGTAATCCATACTCTTCTTCGACATCAAAATTTGGTGGAATATAATATAAAATCATGACTCCATTTTGAACTAACTTTTCATCCATTTCAACATGTTCTCGTTCTTTAACATCTTTTTTAGAAAGAAAAAGAGGAAAATATTTAGATTTAGAATATAAAAGGTTAAAAGCTTGAATATGAAATCGCAAATTGGATGTTCTTAAAATTTGCTCTGTATCTCCATTAGGATAAATATAAATAATCGCATAATTCCTTAGATCATTTATATCTGGATAAACAAGATCTGGCACAACCCCCGAAGGAAGATCCTCCAACGTTGTGCCTCGTAAATAATAAGTCATTATTTTTTCTCTTCAATTCTATTTTGTAAATATTCTAAGAACTCTTTTTTAGAAACAGTTTTCGTCTCTTCACTGCCAAATTCTCGGTAACTAATTAAATCTTCATCCACTTCTTTTTGACCTAAAATAACAGTAACAGGAATTTTTTTCATAACACTTTCTCGCATTTTATAGCTTAATTTTTCATCGCGAGAATCAAAATTCACCCGATATCCATGATCTTGTAATAAACTTTCAACATCTTTAGCATACTTTTCATGATATTCCATATTAACCGGAATAATATTGACTTGAGTTGGAGAAAGCCATAATGGATAAATTCCTTTCGTTTCTTCAATTAAGAAAGCCGTAAAACGATCAAACGTTCCAAATATTGCTCGGTGAATAACTACAGGAGTTTGTTTTTCACCATTTTGGTCAATATAGTTTAATTCAAATCTTCTTGGAAGAAGAAAATCTAATTGACAAGTAGAAAGTGTTACTTCTGGTCCAACCGCCGGTTTTACTTCAACATCTAATTTTGGACCATAAAAAGCCGCTTCACCAATCGCTTCAAAATATGGAATATTTAAAGAATTTAAAACTTCTCTTAACTTATTTTCCGCTTTATCCCACATCTCATCATCATCAAAGTATTTTGTTTTATCTTCTGGATCACGTAATGACAAACGAAATTTATAATCTTTAATTCCAAAATCTTTATAAACAGCCAATATTAAATCTACAACCTTTTTAAACTCTTCCCCAATTTGTTCTGGAGTAACGAATAAGTGAGCATCATTTTGACACATACAACGTACACGTTCAAGTCCTTTTACAGCTCCACTTGCTTCATAACGAAAATCGGTTGCAAATTCTCCAATACGAATTGGTAAATCCCGATAAGAATGCAGTTTATTTTTATAAACCAACATATGATGTGGACAGTTCATAGGTCTTAAAACAAATTCTTCATCATCAACTTTCATTGAAGGAAACATATCATCTTTATAATGATCCCAATGACCAGAAGTTTTGTATAAATTTACCGTTCCAACACACGGAGTATAGACATGTTGATATCCCATTTTTTGTTCTTTTTCATAAATATAATTTTCCAATTGTTTTCTTATAATAGCTCCATTTGGAAGCCATAAAGGCATACCAGAACCAACAAGTTCATGATTCATAAAAATTTCTTGTTCCTTGCCAATTTTCCGGTGATCACGTTGTTTCATTTCTTCAAGTTCATCTAAATAAGCCTTTAACTCTTCTTCAGTTGGAAAACAAACACCATAAATACGTTGTAAAACTTTATTATTAGCATCCCCTTTATAATAAGAGCCACTAAACTTTAACAACTTAAAATATTTACATTCTTTAACTGTATCTATATGTGGTCCACGACAAAGATCCGTAAAATCACCTTGAGTATAGCAAGAAATCACTTCATCTTCAGGCATATTTTCAATTAAATCAATTTTATATGGATCATTTTTAAACATGCCTAAAGCTTCTTCTTTAGAAAGTTCATGTCGAACAATTCTCTTTCCATCCTTACTAATTTTCTTCATTTCCTTTTCAATTTTTTCAAGATCTTCTTCTTTTAAAGTTACATCACCTAAATCCATATCATAGTAAAATCCTTCACTTATAACAGGTCCTACCCAGAATTTAGCATCTGGATATAGATGACTTACAGCTTGTGCCAGTAAATGAGCACAGCTATGATTTAAAATACTTAATTTTTCATCTTCTTTAATATTAATCATAATTTTCTTCTTTCTAATAAACATATTTTCTATGACGTACTCGTTCATAACGAGTAACTTTCTCAGTAACCTCGGGCTCAGGATTTTCGCGTTGTTCTTTTAACAAATGAATCAACTCTAATTTTTCCTCTTCTAATTCACGTCTGCTCTTACGATATAAATATTTCTTATATCCTTCAGGTAAATTTTCACAATCCTCTAAAGATTCTTCATCCTCTTCTTCTAATAACTCTTCTTCCGGAGTATGTATAAAATTTAATTTTCTGATAAGCGAATAAGGTAAAATTTGATTATAATCATCTCTTACCAGAAAAACATTTCCTACATAAACCTGCTCTTTTAAAATGGTATTAAAAGGAATATTTTTCGGCATTAAAATCTTATCTGGAAACTGCTCATGTCTTAAACTTAATTTACGCATCATGATTTTATGTGAAACCATGATATTTTTCTTTTTCAAACAAGAAAGACCACAATACTCCATAAAACGATAAATGGATACAATAGATCCTTGACCAAAATTTTTCTTTTTTTTCATAATTTCCCTTTCTCACACACAAAAAAGATGATACCACTAGGAGTGCATAAAAGCACGGTACCATCCTTATTTTTCACTTAATTTGCATAACGGCATTACCCGAATCTTATTAGATCTCTACAAGAGGAGTAACAAATAATTCTTTTACCCATTTTCATCAACCATGAGCTTTCTTTAAAAAGAAATTTATTTATCGTATCTCTCGATCACTGATTTACAAACTTATCTTAGCACTTTTCTAAAACAAGTTCAAGATTTTTTTCTTATCTTGTAATACGAACAGTTTGACTTTTTTGCTCTTCTAATAGAGCTCTTTTTTGAGCATACAATTCTTTCAATTTCATCTTAGCATCATGTTGAGCTTCTAATTTACGTCCACCCATAACAAGTAAAAAAAGCTTTAATTGCATAATTTGATAATCGATACCCTCAATGGTTTCATTTTGCATAAGCATATCCTTTCTAATTAGATCTATACATCTATGTATTATAAAATATTCTAAAAAATCCATTTATTGACAATTTAGAATATAAAACCAAATGGCTTATGTCTAAATACTACCATGATTTTTCTGATTTTTCAAGATTTTCAAGTCTTTTCCCAAGAACCAATGGTTGCAATATCTTCTTTTTAACTGCCAAATTTTGTATTTGTCTAACCTCTTCTTTTTTACAATGAAAAAATTGCTCAAGCAACGAAAGAATTTCTGAATCTTGAGTTTTCTGTAAAAGAAAAATCAACTCCTCTTCCGTATAAAAATATAAAGATTCATAAGAAAGAATATGTTTTTGAAGAGCAAGTCTCACAATTTGAACAAGTAAATTCATCATAAAATAATCGCTAGAAGAATGCGTTAAAAAATCAATAGAATCACTCACTTCTAAAACTTTTTGACCAACCTGTAAAGAAGTAAATCCTAATTCTTTTTGACCTTCTTCATTTTGAAAAACATCTAAAGAAGACACAATTTCATAAATATCTTCTTTTGTAATATTCTTACTCCAAGAAATACCTGGCAAAATAACTCCATCAAGACGATCGGCACACAATTTAGGTCTTTTTATATCTACTAAAGAAAATTGTTTGAAATGAATCAGATCTTCTACATCTACTTTATCTTCTTTTAAACATTCTAATAAATAACGATCCTGTTTTAAGATCTCTTCTGTATATTCTTCGGTACTTTCTTGTTCAGTATAATCTTCATTTAAAAAATCAATAACATGTGAAAAACAAGGAGTCGCGATATCATGAAAAAGAGCAGCTAATACTTCCACTTTAGAAGAAGCAAATTTTTGAGTTAATAAAGCCGTAGTTATGGAATGATCAAATCTAGTAATAGGTTCTTTAAAATCAAATACTTCTTTAGATCCATAATCCACATAACAAAAATAACTAATTTGTTTCAAACGACATAAAGAAGGAACTTTTAAATATTTGGCATATTCTAAAGCAAATTTTTCGTAATTTAATAAACTCAAATAATAAGTATAATAGTCTTTTTTATTTTTGACATTTTCCACAATAATAAGTACTTCTCCCTCCTATTTTTATTTTCTCAATAGGTGTATGACAAACCTCACAAGCTTCACCTTCTCGTTGATGGACTTTCAAATTTTGTTGAAATCTTCCAGTTACTCCTAAAGAACTCGTATAACTACGGATAGTCGTCCCACCCATTGAAATAGCTTCTAAAATAATTTTTCGAGCCGAATTTTTAATCCTTTCACATTCTTCTAAAGTAATCTCTTTTCCTTTTTTTAAAGGAGAAATTTTAGCATCAAACAAAACTTCATCAGCATAAATATTGCCAAGTCCACTAATAATTGTTTGATCTAATAAAATCGTTTTCATAGGTAAATTTTTCTTTTTTATTTTTTCAAAAAGATATTCTTTAGTTAACTTTTCACTAATGGGTTCAATTCCAAGTTTACGAATTCCCTCAAAATCATAAAGTTCTTCTTTCTTCACTACCTTCATCCGTCCAAATTTTCTTGTATCGTGGTAACGCATACTCGTGCCATCTTCAAACAAAAGAACCACATGTTCATGTTTTAAAATCGGATCATCCTTTTTCTTCAAAAAATATTTTCCTTCCATTCGTAAATGACTAAGTAAATAATGGGTATCTGTTTCAAATAAAAGCCATTTTCCAATTCTTTTAATATCAATAAATTCTTTATCAATTAAAGCTTCTTTAAACTGTTTTTCATCATTTAAAACAATAGGAGCATAAAAAACTTGAACATCTTTAATTTTTTTATGCAAAATTCGTCTTTTTAAAGTATTTCTTACAGTTTCAACTTCAGCTATTTCAGGCATAACTCTACTTCCTTTCAAAAAAAATATTATCATAAAAAAAGAAAAATACCAAATAAAAAAAGGAAATAAAACATTTTTCTTGTATGTATTAAAAATGTTTTACTCTTTAAGTAATGATCTTCTTTTTAAACAAATTTTTGGTACTAAGAAAAATATTCGTTTCTTAGAAGTTCTCTTAGAAGAAATAAAAGGTTT
>CALVPL010000135.1 GCA_944351315.1 uncultured Bacilli bacterium
AATGGAACTTGGGAGGTACAGCGAGTTATACAAGTTCAAGTAATGGATTAGCAAGTCATTGGTATACATACGAAAGAGGGACAGAAGTATATAGTGGAAGACCAACAGAATGGATAGGGAAAATAGGATTAATGTATCCAAGTGATTACGGATATGCGACAAGTGGAGGAAGTACTACAAATAGAGAAACATGCTTAAATACGGAATTATACAATTGGAGAAATTATTACGATTGTTTCAATAACGACTGGTTATATAATAGTTATACTCAATGGACCATAACTCCCTATTCCGGTAATTCGTTCTCCGTGTTCGGTGTGCACAGTTATGGGTTCGTGAACTACTATAATGCGAGCAGCAGGCCCACTTTTTTCCCCGCCTTATATCTAAGCTCTAACGTTAAAATCACTGGTGGCGATGGAACAAAAGAAAACCCATATACTTTAAGTTTATAAAAGAACTGTTATGAAGAAGACTTTCTAACAGTTTTTTTCTTGTCTTGTAAAGTAGAACTCTTTTTGATAAAATAAATGTGTACTTAAGAGGTGGAATATGGAAAATACGACATTGTTTGATGTTTCTGTAATAGAAAGTGCAAACGTTAAAAATGTCATCAAAGAAGTATGCAGTTTGTTAAAAGAAAGAGGATATAATCCTATTAATCAATTAGTAGGATATTTTATGAGTGGCGATCCTGGTTATATTTCTAGTTACAAAGGAGCTCGAGACAAAATTTTAACACTTGATAAAGCCCAAGCTCTTCAAGTAATTATAAAGGATTTTTTAAAGTGAGATATTTGGGTTTAGATTTAGGGACCAAAACTCTAGGACTTTCTGTAAGTGATAAAACAAACACCATAGCTTCTCCTTATAAAACACTTCATTTTAAAGAAAATGAATATACAAGTGTTTTACAAGAATTAAAAAAAATTGTTGAAGAAAAAGAAATTACAGCTTTTGTGTTAGGACTTCCAAAAAACATGAACAATTCCTTAGGTTTTGCAAGTGAAAGAAGTTTGAATTTCAAAAAAATCTTAGAAGAAAATTTTTCTTTACCAGTTTATTTAGTAGATGAAAGATTAAGTACAATTGAAGCTGAAAAAATTTTATTAAGTAGCGATAAAAAACGTCAAAAAAGAAAAAAAGTGATTGACAATGTGGCCTCATCAATCATTTTAGATACATTTTTAAAAGGAAGGAAAAACAAAAATGAATGAGAAAAAACCAATTACCAATAGTGTGTTTACTGTAAAAGATGAAAATGGAAAAAATATAGAATGTGAAATTTTATTTACCTTTGAATCCCCTGAAACAAAGAAAAATTACATCGTATATACGGATAATACAAAAGATGATGCCGGTGCTTTAAAAGTTTATGCAAATGTCTATGATAAAAGTGGCTCTAGTAAAGAACTTTTACCTTTAGAAACAGAAGAAGAGTGGAATACAGTTGAAACCATTCTAGCTAAATTAGAAGAAAAGGATGAAAAAGAGAACAAATGAAAAAAGTTGGAATAATTCTTGCAGTACTTCTTTTAGTACTCTGCCTTTTTTTAGGGGGCTTTTATATTTGGGGAATGGGATCTGTATCAAAAGAAAATACCATCAAAACCTTCATAATTGAACCTGGAACAAGCAAAAAAACAGTAGCTGAAAATCTAGAAAAAGCTGGCCTTATTCGTAGCAAGTATCCTTTAATTGTCTATCTTTTCTTTGATGGATCTAATATTCAAGCAGGAGAATACGAATTAAGTACGAATATGACACCGAGTGAAATGATTGAAAAATTTGCAAAAGGTGAAGTAAAAATCAATTCAAAAACCGTTTTATTAGTTGAAGGAAAAAGACTCACTGATTATGCAAATACCTTAGCTGAAAACTTGAATTTTACCAGTGAAGAATTTCTAGCTCAAGCTGGTGATAAAGAATATTTAAAATCGTTAATTGATGGAGGGGAATTTTGGTTTTTAAAAGAAGAAATATTAAATGAAGAAATTTACTATCCTTTAGAAGGATATTTATATCCAGATACGTATGAATTTTTAGAAACCGCTAGTCCTAGTGATGTGATAGAAACACTTTTAAATCACACAAAAACAAAATTAGAAAGTGTTAAAAGTGATATTGAAAATAGTCCTTATTCAGTACATGAAATCCTATCTTTAGCATCGATGGTAGAAAAAGAAGCCAATAGTAAGTCCGATCGTGAAATGGTAGCTCAAGTCTTTTTAACTCGCTTAAAAGAAAATTGGTCTTTAGGAAGTGATGTAACAACGTATTATGGAGCTCATAAGGAGATTGGGAAAGATGAACTTACTTGGAATGAATTAAATGATTCCAATCCATATAATACGCGTTTGACAGATGGATCAATGAATGGTAAACTACCTATTGGACCGATTTGTAATCCAAGTATTACAAGTATTGAAGCAGTCTTGCATCCAAGTAATACCAATTATTATTACTTTGTTGCTAATGTCTGCACCGGAGAAGTTTTCTTTCAAACAACGAGTGAAGAATTCAGCAAGAAAAATACCGAATTAAGTCAAGTTTGTTCGGGAAATTAATAGAAAAGAGTGAAATCATGAAAAATTTAATTTTGGAAATGGAAGCCTATGCTAAAGAAAAAAACGTTCCAATCATGGAAAAAGATGGCATTGCCTTTTTGATGAAATATATTAAAGCTCACAACGTAAAAAATGTTTTAGAAATCGGCAGTGCAATTGGTTATTCAGCAATCCTAATGGCTTCAAGTAGCCCAGATGTAAAAGTTACAACCATTGAAAGAGATGAAATAAATTATATGGAATGTTTAAAAAACGTCAAAAAATGTTCTTTTGAACAAAAAGTAAACGTTGTATTTCAAGATGCTTTAGACCTGAATTTAGCCGAAGGAACATTATTTGATCTTATCTTCATTGATGCTGCCAAGGGTCAATATATGAAATTTTTTGAAAAATATAAATATTTTTTAGCCCCTCATGGAGCAATCATAACAGATAATTTAAAATTTCATGGCTATGTTGGAAAATCGGAAAAAATTGAAAGTAAAAATTTAAGACAATTAGTTTCTAAAATTGAAAATTATATTGATTTTTTAAAAACAAATGAGGAGTTTGATACGCAATTCTACGATGTTGGAGATGGCTTATCAGTAAGTGTACGAAAAAATGAACAATAAAATTTTAATTATTCCTGGAACAAACACTTTAGAGAAAGTTACGAATAGTTACTTTCTTTTTCCTTTAAAAGATTTTAGTATTGGCTATGAAAAAAAATTCACTTTAGAAGAAATTCCAAATCATTCTTACATTTATATAAATCGCCTTTTAGATCATGAAGATATTCTAAAATTTCAAACTTTATTGCCTTTAATTCAAGAAAAAGTAAAAGGAATTGTTTTTGAAGATTTAGGAATTTTAGAAATTTTACGAGAAAATAAAATTCAAGTTGAAACTATTTTTTATCCATCTCATGCAATTTGTAGTTCTTATACAGTAAATAGTTATTTAGAAGAAATGGATACAGTAATTTTATCTAACGATATTACAAAAGAAGAAATACAAGAAATTTTAACAAAAGCTTCCAAACCAATTGGCATGTTAATTTATGGCCACTTACCTTATATGTATTCTAGAAGAACATTACTCACTAACTATGAAAAAAATTTCAATTTGCCAATTCAAAAAGTAAAAAAAATAAAAGAACCGATAAGCAAACAAGAATTTTTAGTTTTTGAAGATGAAAAAGGAACTATTTTATATGATCCATGTGTGTATGAAAATCGATACTTTTTAAGTGCTTCAAATATTTCCTATTTTTTAATAGATTTGAACATGATTGAAATAAAGAATGTAAAAAAATTTCTTGAAGAATGGTTAAAAAATGAAAGCAAGAACAATACGACTTCAGGATTTTTGAATCGTAAAACTATTTATCGTTTGCCACCAAAAGGAGGAAAAAATGATTGAATTACTAGCTCCAGCTGGAGATTTAGAAAAGTTAAAATTTGCTTTTCATTATGGTGCAGATGCTGTATATATTGGAGGTCAAAATTTTAGTTTAAGAGCCAATGCCAAAAATTTTTCTTTAGAAGATATTCAAGAAGGAGTAAGTTATGCTCACAAACGAGGCAAAAAAGTCTATGTAACGGTCAATATTATTTTTCATGAAGAAGATGTAAATGGAGTAGAAGAATATCTAAAAAAATTAGATGAAATAGGAGTAGACGCGATTATTGTAAGTGATTTATACATAGTCAAATTAGCAAGAAAATTAGGTCTTTCTTTAGAAGTCCATTTATCTACTCAAGCTAGTGTCTTAAATGAAAGTGCAGCTTTATTTTATAAAAAATTAGGAGTAAAACGCATTGTTTTAGCCAGAGAGGCAAGCAAAGAAGAAATCGCTGCTATTAAAAAAGCAACCAATTTAGATTTAGAATGCTTTGTCCATGGAGCTATGTGTACTTCCTTTTCAGGAAGATGTGTTTTATCTAATGTAATCACCAATCGGGATGCGAATCGTGGAGGATGTGCTCAAGTTTGTCGATTTACTTTTGATGCTCAAGAAAAAAATGTATTTAGCATGACAAGTAAAGATCTTAATATGATTTCTCATATGAATGAAATGATTAAATTAGGAGTAAATTCTTTCAAAGTAGAAGGAAGAATGCGAGGAATATATTATATCGCAACAGTGATTTTATCCTATCGCCGGTTAATAGATAAAATTAAAGCCAACACATTAACGAAAGAAGATGAAGCCTATTACTTACGTGTTTTAAATCGTGTAGCAAATCGAGAAAGTGCCTCACAATTTTTTGAAAGTTTGCCTACCGAAAAAGAGCAATATTTTTTAGGAAGACAAGAAGTTTCCAATCAAGATTTCCTTGGTTTAGTTCTAGATTATGATTCAGAAAATAAAATAGCTAAAATAGAACAACGAAATTACTTTAAAGTCGAAGATCAAGTGGAATTTTTTGGACCAAACATGGAAACATTTTCTTATCAAATACATAAAATAGAAAATGATCAAGGAGAAAATATTGAAATTGCCAATCACCCCAATATGATCGTATATTTGAAAGTAGACAAACCCTTACAAAAATATGATATGATGCGTATGAAAGTGTTTGACAAACAAAGAAATTTATAGTATTATGTGGACTGTGTTAAAAAAGGAAAGTGATAAAATGAAAGATGAAATTATCTTGACACCAGAAGGATATTTAGAATTAGAAACCGAATTAAATGAATTAAAAACTGTGGTTCGCCCTCGTGTTATAAAAGATTTAAAAGATGCTCGTGCTCAAGGAGATTTATCTGAAAATGCCGATTACGATTCTGCTCGTGATGAACAAGCTCAAGTAGAAGCTCGTATTAAAGAACTTGAATTTAAACTTGAACATAGCAAAATTGCTGAATCTAAAGGAAAAGGAGTAGCGTCAATTGGTTCAACTGTAGTTGTATTATATGATGACGACGATGAAGAAGAATATAAAATTGTTGGTTCTATGGAAGCGGATCCATTAGAAAACAAAATTTCTAACGAAAGTCCAATTGGAAAAGCCGTTTTAGGTCATAAAAAAGGTGAAGTTTTAGAAGTAGAAAGTCCAAATGGTTCTTATAAAATAACTTTAGTAGATGTAAAATAAAAGTTTCTGTGATGGAACTTTTTTTTTCTTTTTTTTTGTGTTATACTCATATTGTGAAGTAGAGGGAGGCCAAAATGAATAAAAAAGGATATGCTGTTAAAGAATTAATTATTTTATTTGCTATTTTAGGAATCGTTTTTTCTGTTGCAATTACAAGAGTAAGTTTTGCTTATCAAGAAGTAGATAACGAAGAAGAACTCTTAGCAATGAAAGATCGCAGTATTCAAATTGCAGCCGAAGCATATGTCGATACCCATAAAGATAAATTCCAAGAGGAAGAAACATTTTTCTATGGCAAAGAACTTGTTGAAAATCATTTTTTAGTCGATGTTGAAGATCAAGGATATAATACAGTAAAAATCCGAGTAACTCATCCGGCAAATACCGAAGAATATCATGTGGAGATTGTAGAATAAATGGCTATTACAAAAACAAAATTTTTAGAATATACACGATGCCCGCGTTATCCTTTTTTAGCAAATTTGAATTATGAAATTTTAAAAGGAAACATAACAACTGAAGAATTAGAACAAGAAAGACAAAATGATCATTTAAAAGAATTATTAGCCTCAATGTTTGAAGTGGATGAAAATGGAATTCTTATAGATCAAACAAAAAAAGTAGATAAAAAATTAGAAGCAATGCTTCCATACTACAAAAGAGTAGAAATAGAAGCTGGCCGTTTAGCCGAAGAAAAATTTGGCGGCCAAAC
>CALVPL010000136.1 GCA_944351315.1 uncultured Bacilli bacterium
TATGTAAATCTTATTCCTTATAATGAAACGAAACCGATTGAATTTAAAAAAAGTGAAAAGAAAAACATTGATCTTTTCTATCAAACATTAAAAGAAGAAAAAATCAATGTTACCGTAAGAAGAGAATTTGGAAGCAAAATTTCGGCTGCGTGCGGGCAGTTGCGTAGTAAAGAAGTTTAAAGAGTTTTCTTTTTGGTTACCTCTTTTATAAAAAGCATATCTTCATCATCTTCAAGAATACATTGAAAACCACATTTCATAGCCAATTTTTGACTAGCTTGGTTTTCTTTTTTAATATTTAAAACAAATTTGTCTATTGGATAAAAGGAAAGAATTTCTTTGGTAAAAAGATTTAATAAAACACTGCCATAACCTTGATGACGATAGGCAGGATGTACCGCATAATAAATAGAAATGGTTTTTCCAACCTTTGTATCAACTGGATCTGAATGGGTAATAAAACCTAGATAAGCATTTTGTTTTTCATCTTTTAAAAAATAACTATTTTCTCTATAAATTTTTGCATCCACTTCTCCTAAAAATTCTTTTATTTTTGGATCTTCTTTTATTTCTTGAAGCCAATTTTGTTGAAGAATATTTTGAGAATCCATTTTTTCTAAAAACATAAGATCACCTTTTCTAAATTATAGTTTTCGTCTAATGGAATGTCAAACGGTTTTTTTTGCTTGTTTTTTTTAAAAGATCACCTTACTATAGAATTAGGAAGTGGTGTTTATATGAAAAGAAAATTTCCTTGGAAAGCAATATTAGGAATAATTTTAATTGCTATAGTTGTTTTTATAGGATGTCGTAGTAGTTATTTAAGCTACATGGAAAGCGAAGAAAAAGTAGATGAGGTAGGAATTGCCAATCAACTAAAAGAAAAGTCAGATCTTTTAGCAAGCGTGTTTCAAACCTTTAGACCTTATGATGTTACTTTAGATTTTCAGGATGTACAGATGAGATTAGGAGCAATAAGAGAAATTTTTTGGCTTCAAGATTACAACGATTCTTTATTTATCACAAAAGATAATACAGGAATGCAACCAATGGGAAATGTGTATTTAAATGAGCAGTATCTAAAAGAAAAAAGCCAAGAAATTTTTGGTTTAGAATTAACAGAAAATGATTTAGCAAATGTAAACAAAATTGAAGAAAACTATTACAATACTGGAGCTCCCGCAGACGGAGGTTTACCAAATTATTATCCCGTATTAAATAAATATGTATATGATGAACAAACCAATCAAGCTAAAATTTATCTTTTAGATTATCATAGCATTTCTGAAACTCTAGACAATTATTTCACTACTTTAGAAGTAAGTGATGAAAGATTAGCCGAATTAGGATTATTAGATAAAGTAAATTTACTCGTTTTAGATGTTCAATTTGAAAATAATGAAGCTTACTTATTAAAAAGTGAATTTATTTATAAAGAAGATTTATCTAAGTATGATGCCTTAGATTATCGGAATCCTGGATTTTATGAAAATACAGGAACTGGCTTTTTAGAAAGCTTAACAAGTAAAGAAAAAGTAATAGAATTTATTCAAAAAAATGGCTTTTTAATCGGAGCGTTATTTAAAACATATTCAACAGAAAATGTTGTCTTAGACTATCAAGATTTAAAGAACAGAATAGATTTTATAAGAGATTTTGGTTCTACTACTGGCTTATCAAATGAAGTTCTACAATATAAAGAAAGTCAAGGTCCATTCTTTTTAAGTTATCTCCCAGAAAGTTATTTAAAAGAACAATCTGCCAAATTTTTTCATCGTGAAATTACGAATGAAGAATTGGCTACTTTAGAAAAAATAGAAGGACCTTTCTATGATACAGGAATGCGTGCTGACGGGGGAAATCCTAGCTATTATCCTGTTTTAAATAAAGTGGTTTATGATGAAAATAATGATATTTATAGTCTTTATATTTTAGATTATCGCAGTATAAATGAAGACTTAACAGATTATGAAACAACAACAATCGTTTCAGATGAAGAATTAAAAGAGCGAGGTTTATTAGACAATATTAATGTACTCCAAATTGATTATCGAAAAAAGGATGGCAAAAATATTTTATTAAGTTCTAAATTTACCTATAAACAAGATTTAAATAATTTATCAGAAAAATTTTAGTAATTTTAAAAAAAATGTTTATAATAAAAAAAGAAATGGGGTTATATTATGCAAAAATTAGAAAATAAATTAGCCGTTGTAACGGGTGGAGCTATGGGAAATGGCCTAGGAATTGTCGAAGTGTTTTTGAAATATGGAGCAAAAGTAGTCATACTAGATTCTTCTAAAGAATTAGGAAAAACACTTGGTAAGTTAGAAAGTAAATTTCCAGATAGAACACTTTTAGGATATGAAGTAGATATTCGAGACAGTAAAATGCTAGAAGCAATCACTTCAGATATCTTTAATAAATTAGGCAATATTGATATTTTAGTAAACAATGCGGGTGTATGTATTTTAGAACCGTTTGAAACCATGAGTGATGAAGTTCGAGATAAACAATTTGATATCAATATAAAAGGAACGTGGAATACTACAAAAGCAGTTCTTCCTTATATGAAAAAAGGAAGTATCGTGAACTTATCTAGTGTTACTGGTCCAAAAGTAGCTGACCCAGGAGAATGTGCTTATGCAACAACAAAAGCCGCTTTAATTGGATTCACTAAAGGACTTGCTGCTGATTTGGTATCTAAAAACATTCGCGTAAATGCTATTTTACCAGGTTATATTAGAACTCCAATGGTAGAAAAAATGGCTATTCAAACAAATGAAAAAGATCCGGAAAGTGTCATAAATCAAATTGCTTTAAATATCCCGATGAAAAGAATGGGAACAATTTATGAACTAGGTGAATTAGCTGCCTTTTTAGCTAGCGAAGAATCTAGTTACATTACAGCAGAGACCATCGTATTTGATGGCGGAAGTACTTTACCAGAAACAAATAGCATGGGAGTTTCATAAAACACTAAAAAAGGATATCCAAAGATAATCCTTTTTTTAATATGAAAGAAATTGTCGAAAAGCTCGAATAATTTATTAAAATTAAGATATACTAAAAGAAAAAGTTGAAAAAAACTTTTTCTTTTTTTGTCAATTAAACGTATAGTTATAGAAAGAAATTGTCAAAGTCTTTCTTGTTAAAACGGTTTAAGATAGACGAGAGTCAGTTTTTTTGATATGCTTATA
>CALVPL010000137.1 GCA_944351315.1 uncultured Bacilli bacterium
TTCATTTTTGATCCTCTTTTCGTATTTTAATTATATACACAACTTACCTCAAAATAAAAAGATTCGGATTATCATTTTAAACCGAATTATTTATTTAACTTTATTCCATCAATACAATGTTCATAAATCCACTCTTTTAAATCCAACATATTTCCACTTTCATAATATTTCATTAGCTTTTCATAAAACACAGCTTGATCTTCTTGAGCTATTGTTATGATTCCACAACCATTATCTATCATTATTTTATTTGCAAATAGCATAGCTACTCTTTTATTTCCATCAATAAACATTTGTTTTCTCATAATATACAACATTATTTCAATAGCAATTTCTGTTTTACTTTTTGTAGTTTGATTTAGTAAGTCTTGTAGTTCTTCTTTAATTTGACTTTCTATAGGAAATTGAGGTTTCCATTTTGTTCCACCAATATTTACTGGTACCGTTCTAATTTTTCCCAATTCCTGTTCTATTACAAGTTTATCGGCTACTAATTTATGAATATAACAAAGTGTTTTAAAATCATACTCAATTTCTTCATTTTCTAATATAAATTGCCAAGCATATTTTAAATTGTTTATAGCTATTATATTGTTAACCGTTAAACCGTTTACTATACCTCCATCATATATCACTTGTGTTTCTGGATATGTAACACCTATTCCTTCTAGATTAGCACTTTTCCAAATGTAATCTACTATATTTCTTTTAGCAATAAAAACATTTTGTTCTCTTGTTAAATTAAATTTATCTTTCATACTTTTTTCTCCACTTCTTTTGTTTTTTTATAACCTTTTTTAGTCTTTTTGTTCTTGATATAAAATTAGCTATTTGAAAATATATTTTTATATAATTCACAATTATTTTATCAAAAAACAATTCAAAATGGAACTTAGAATATGAGATTTTAGCAAACAAAAAGATATTCATTAAAAAAAGAAACTTTTATTTAAGTTTCGTTATATATTCCTTCTATTTTTTTTAAAGTTTCTTCTGAAGGTTGTTCTAAAACCCAGACCCCTTCTTTATAATTTGTTTTAAAAACTAAAGTATATTTTATTGTATGTGTCTCATTATTCATTTTTTCTAAAACTTTATCTATATAATTTTGAGATTCATCTTGCTCTTTTAAAGCTTCTCTTTTACTATTATGATAATTGTATACTGTAATGTCTACTAAAACAGTTGCTTCTTCACCATTATATATTTCTTCTTTTATTTTATATTTTAAATTTACAAATTGTTTTTTCATTAACAAAATATATTTTTCTTTTTGTTCTTTTGTCCAAATTACACTTTCTAAATCTTTCATTAACGATTCTTCTATTTCTGCCGTAAAATTTCGATATTTTTCTAAATATTCTATGACTGCTTCTTTTGAACTTTTATTTGTACAACCTACTAAACAAAAAATGCATAAAAAGAATACTAAGTATTTTTTCATAAACATTCCTTATAAGATAAACGAATTAAAGAGGCTATTTTATGAATTTTTAATGTATAGGGCTTTTTTAATTCTTCTAAACAATTTTCCAGCATTGTAGATAAATCGTCTTCTAAAATATTAAACCATTCATAATATAAATAAGAACATTTTGTAGTATTCTTTGTTTCTTTTAAGGTTTTTAATTCAATTTTAATTAAATTTTTTTCTTTTATTGCTTGTCTAAAATCGCTTCTTAAAGGTATTTTTTGTTGACTAGAAAATGGAATTGTTGTTTCTTTTAAAGAACTCGCTAGTTCATTACAATTATTTTCGTCTTCTATTAAAAGTTTTGATCTAGAAATAATTTGACCAGTAGAATTTATTTCTATTACTAAACTATTTTTCGTGGTTGATAAAAGAAGAAGATTTTTACTTTTGTCTTTTTTTATTTGAGTTTTGCCTATATAAGGTTTTAGCCAATTTTTTTCTATTTTGCCTTCATAAGCTGAGATTTCCTTGAATTCTTTTTCATTTATTCTTAAAAATGGAATCTTTTTAATTGGTAAAATTACATCTTTTTTTTCCCATTCATAAAATTCCCAAGCTACTTCATCTAAGTTTACTAACAAATCATAATAGTAGTGCATTATTTATGGTCCTTTCTTTTTAAATAAATTATTAAACAGAGAATTCCAATCCCTAAAAAATAGAATTCTACTTTCCTACTAATAAAATGAACATAAAAAGAAAAACTATACCCTAAAACTAAAAGATTTAGATATAATATTTGAAAAAATAACCCTAAAATAACTAATAGCATTCCTGTTAACAATAATATTCTTTTTTTCATGTTCCCTCAAAATATTTTATTTCTGAATTTACAATTTTAGTCATACAATATTTTAGGTGATCCATATGGAACTTATTATTTATGTTCTTTTAGGCATATTACAAGGTTTCACTGAACCCCTTCCTATTTCTAGTAGTGGTCATTTAATTTTATTTAGAAATGTATTTAATATTAAAATGATTCAAGATTTGAATTTTGAAATTGTCGTTCATTTTGGATCTTTTATAGCTCTTTTTTATATTTTTAGAAAAGAGATTGTTAAACTTTTAAAAGCTTTTTTTGGATATTTATTCAAAAAGAAAAAAAGAGAAAGTTATAAAAAGGATTTTCGTTATTGTCTTTTTATTTTACTTGGATGTATTCCTGTTGGAGTGGCTGGTTTATTTTTGAAAGATTTTCTGGATTTACAAAGTAATAACATGCGATTACTTGGCATTTCTTTTTTGTTCACCGCTTTAATTCTTTTTCTTATTCGCAAGAAAAATGGGGAGAAAAAGGAAGAAGATATTACTTTTAAAAATGTTTTGTTTATTGGTATTTTACAAATTATCGCTTTAATTCCTGGCATTAGTCGAAGCGGTACGGTTTTAGTTGGATGCTTGCTCTGTGGCTTTTCTAGGAAAACGGCTTTAAAATATACTTTTATGCTTTATTTTCCAATTAGTCTAGCCTCGATGAGTTTAAGTGTATTGGATTTACTTCAAAGTAATCAATTAGATTCTCTTTTACTTTATTATAGCAGCGGACTTATTGCCGCGGGAGTTGTTACTTATTTTTCTTATCAATGGCTTTCTAAATTGGTTTTAAAAGGAAAGCTCTGGAAATTTTCTATTTATTGTTTGATTCTTGGCAGTTTTGTTCTCTTTTATTTTCGTTAAAAAAAATAAGCCTTATCGACTTATTTATCTAATTACTGAATTTATATTTTTAATTACTTCTATTCCAGGTGCCATGACAAGGAAGATTATATATAATATTATGGCAATAAATATTATTGGAATAAAATACCATACTACCCATTTAGCTGGTTTTCCCTTTTGACTTAAAATTTTTAGTAGTTCATCTTGGCTAGCATTAGGATTTTGATTTATAACTACATTTACTTGTTGTTCTACATATTTTTTATATAGAAAATTAAAGTTTAAACCAAAGTATGCTCCAACAATAAAATTGGAAAGAAAACTTAAGGAATCTAATCCTATTAAAGAAAGGATGGAAGTTATCACTATAAAGGATATGGCAGCATACAAGGATAATTTCCAATATTTACGATATATAAGGTAAATTACAGGCATTAAAAATGCTGGCCATGACCATTTATTATTCCATATTTTCTCATAGTTTTTTCCAATATAGGCTTTAACATATTGATCGTTTTTATCAAAGGTATTATTGGAATTTATTGAAAAATTATTCGCTGGAGCACATCCTGTTTCATTAAAATTTGAATTTATACCGTTATTTATTTCATTTGATGAGGTATTTAGTGTTTCAATATTTTCTTGAGGATTAAAAATCGTTTGAAAAGTGTTTGTTTTTTCCTCTGTTAATATAGTTCCACAAATAGGACAAAATTGTTCGTTGCTATTAAATTCTTTTTGACATTTTATGCACTTCATAATAAACTCCTATTCTCTATAGTAAGAGTATCATAAAGTTTCTTTTTTTCCAACATTTGTTGTATTATTTTTACATATTTTATTTGTTTATATGTAATTAAATTGCTGTTTTTGGAGTTTTATTTATTTTTACAGCTTACTAGATTTAATTCGCCGTTTATTACATATACACATACACTTCGATCTTCATTACAAATCGCTTGATCACAGTATTTTTCACTGCGTAAGAAAGGCCAGACAAAAAAATTTAAAAAAGGATAAAGAATAAATCCATACACAATAATCCATAGAACGATGTTTATAATGCTTGTTCCCCCTTTTTTATAAATTACTTTAAAAAATTCTTGTTCAGGCAGTTGACTATACTTTTTTTGTAATTTGGCTATCTTCTTTTTAGCTCCTTGACAGTATACATGATTAAAGGAAAAACCGAAAAAAAGGAGTAAAAGCAAGTATGCTGCACTATATGTCATTAATGAAGCCTCTATAAAAAGAAGGATACATTGCATAAGAATAGAAATAGTACAGCTAATTATGGCGAACTTCCAAGATTTTCGATATGCCATATATAGTAACCCGAAGAAAAAAGCAGACCAATTCCATGCTTTATTCATCAGAATATCAGCATTGTTGCCAATAAACATTGCAAGCAATTCTTGTTCTTGTTTTTCTTTGCGATAATTTGTTATTGGATCCATTTTGACATCCTTAGGATTCTCTTCAGGAATTACTAGGACTTCAATGGGTTCTTGAATATTTTCCTCTTCTTCAGAAACTAATTTTGACCCACAAATTTTACAATGAGTACTCTCTTTTGAATACTTCATTTGACATTTTAAACATTTCATAAAAACTCCTTTAACTCTAAACTCAATCACTCTATATTTTCTTTATAAGTAATTTCTGGTATTTCTACTTGATTAATTGAATCAAATCTTTTAGTAATCTTTTCTGTAGTAATATGAATATCTTTTACATCCTTACTTACTGTATCAATACTTCTTGATAATTTATCCCAACGTTCTTTATATCGTTGAAAATCAAGAGCTAACTTATTTAATTCGGTTTGAATTACTTTCGCATATTTATCTCTTTCTAAATTTTTTATAATCATCGCGACCGTTGTTAAGGTACTCATTAAGGTTGTTGGAGAAGTTATCCAAACTTTTTTATTGTATGCCTCTTTTAATAAATCAGGATGATACGCATTGATCTCGGCAAATATGGCTTCAGCTGGTAAAAATAAAATGGCTTGATTGGCTGTAACTCCTGGGATAATATATTTACTGCTGATTGCTTCGATATGTTTTTTGACATCTATTTTAAATAATTTTGTCGCATGATCTCTTTCTTCTTTAGATAATGTTTTATTGGTCATTTTTTCATAGTTTTCTAAAGGAAATTTTGAATCGATGCAGACATCTCCTAATGGATTTGGTGCGTGTATTACGGAATCGGCAATAAAACCATTAGGCAATTTATATTGAATTTCATATAATGCATCATTTTTTTCCCCAAAAACACTTGTCAAAATATAATTTAAGTTTACCTCACCAAAAATTCCTCTGGTTTTTTTATCTGTTAAAACACTTTGTAAAGATACAATTTCAGAAGATAAACTATCAATCTTTTTTTGAGCTTCATCTATTTTAGAGAGTCTTTCTAAGACATTGGTAAATGTTTTATTGGTTTTTTCAAAATTTTCATCTAGTCTTGTATTGACTTTTTCGTTTATCGCGATAAGTCTCTGTTCCATACGATCGTTTAAAACTTCAAAATCTTTTCTTAAATTGTTGGAAAAATCATATTTAAAATCTCCGATTTCTTTAGTTAAAGAGTTTTGAAATGTTCCTAGTTTTTCTGTTACAACAAGATCATTTTGAGTATTTTTTTGTAATTTCAAAATTAAAACTATGATTAAAAGAATTAAAAGAACTAATAAGCCAATTATAATATATTCCATCTTACTCACTTCCTTCTTTAAGTATAAAGGATTTTTATAAAAAAGTCTAAAAAAAAGCAAATGACTAGACAATCATTTGCTATTTGACTACTTGGGTTACATCATAGCCAAAATATTCTAACATTCTTACTACTTTACTACTATGAAGTCCTTTTGAACAAATAAAGAAATAAGGAGTTCCTTTTTTTAAATACTGATCATAATAGAGCATGAATTTTTGATAAGGGAAGTTTACAGCATCTGGATGATGCTCATAAAGGAAAGTTTCAGGACTTGATAGATCAAATAAAGTACCCATGCTTTTGTTATACTCACTTGCTTTAATTCTTTTCAATTTGATCACCTATGGTAGAGTATGCATTTTTTTCTTTTTCGCATATAATATATGACTATTTTTTTCAAAAAAAACAACATCTCGATTAAGATGTTGTCTCGGAAAAATAACAGTTGTTAATTATTATTATACATATTTTTTTTAAAATTACAATAAATTTAATTCATTTTTAATGCTTTCTTGCAAAAGTTTAGAAAAGTTAATGCCATTTGTATCTGCTAAATTTTTTAGCCATTCTGGCATAGTTACTGTTGTTTTTACTGTTTTTGAAGATATTTTTTTCTCATGCTCTACTGGATTTAGTTCAACCATAGTAATAAACTCATTTGGTTTTACTTTAATATTCATATAATCAAATGTAGGCTTCGGAAGATTATCTTTATACTCTGGTAACATAGCATATAACGCATCTTGGGCCATATAGTAGGCATCTTCCAAACTATCTCCAAATGTAAATATGTTTTCAAAATCTAAAAATTTCACATTATAACAATTTCCTTCTTTTGAAAAAACCGCAGGATAAAAATATCTTTTCATGCTCCATCACTTTAAAATGACAGTTCTTATTGCTAGTTATCACAGGAATTAAATTTTAATTCCTGTGATCTTCACAATATTTGATAACGTACCCTTTGGGATATCTCCTTTATGAATAGGTACAGGGCAGGTTTTACCATTCTTCTGGTATATGGCATGAGAGCCTTTTTGTCTTATCAAAACCCAGCCATCTTTTTCTAGTGCCTTCAACACTACCCTTGCAACTGTCATTTTTTCTCCTTTCTACATTAATTATAGCACTTGCCGCAACACGTGTCAACACATATTTTATTTGAGTTTCGGTTTTTTACGAAAAATATTTATGAATTTTATATGATTTGAACAAAATTGTTCAAAGAATTAATTTTAATATCAATATTTGCAGTTTTTTCCCATGACAAAATAAAGCATTTTTT
>CALVPL010000138.1 GCA_944351315.1 uncultured Bacilli bacterium
CAATAACAAAATCTTTTTCTTCAGTTTGATTTATGGAAATGACCTGATTTGTTTGAGGATCTATTAAAGCCCAGTATTCTGGTTTAATATTTGCATTTTGATCCCAAACATTATTGGTATTTAAAGTGAGCAATACACCAATATATAATTTGTTATTTTCATATCTTAACATAGGGTAGAGTGGTGTATAGTTGTCTAGTCCTTTTTTCTTTTTTTCTTCATTGATAATTTTTAAATATTGTTCTAAATTTACATCATTCATGATATCTCTCCTTTATTTTATTTCTTGCATTATATAAGTAATACTTTATTGTGGATTCTTTAGTATTCAATGCATTACTTATTTCTTTAATTGAAAGGTCTTTTAAGTAGTATAACTGAAATGAAGTTTTTTCGTTAATGGTTAATCCTAAATTATCTAAGTTTGTGATGATGTCTTTATAAATGATTTTGTCTAATGGATCTTCATTAGATATATATTGAAAATCTTCGTCTAACATCGTATTTCTTTTTTCTTTATCATAGTTTTTTGCTTTGGTGCACCAGAGATTATAAGCAATTTTCCAAATTAAATTTTCTAATTTTTCAATTGGAATATTTTTATTTAGATATTCAAATACAGCTAGGAATATGTTGTTAGTTAAGTCTTCGGCATCTTCTTTATTTTTCGTTTTGCTAATCGACCATTTATAAATCTTATAGTAATATTCATTATATATTTTATCCACTTTTATCACCTTTCATAAATATAGTATTTTATTTTGAGGATTGGTTAGTTGTTTTGTCAAGTGTTGAAAAAATAAAAAAATCGTTATATAATGTATATATATCAAAGCAATTTGATTATAATTTTAATGGATACATTTGAAGTGCAAATCAGATGCTATCCCAGTTTTGGTTAGGCACCTGAATACAACTAGGTTGTTTCAGATGCCATTTTTTATTTAAAAAGTAATATAAATACTACAATAAATAAAAGGATGATTATAAAATAAAAAGATTTTTCTCTTTTATTCATAATATCACGCCCTTTCTATTCTTTCTAGAAAGGGAAAGCATCTGAATTTCAAATGTATCCGATATCATTATAGCAAACATTAAAAAGTGATGCAAATTTGTAATTTTAAATTAAAAACATAAAAAAAGTTTTACAAGATTTCTGTAAAACTTTTTAAATAATTTCTTTTATTGTTTTAGTTAATATACTAAATAGATAAGTGTGTACTGGAAGTTTTTGTTCTCGCTCGATATATTCTTTATATCCTTTTAATTGATTTATGTAAGCTTCATCTGTTATATCATTTAATTTGTAATCAATGATATCTACATGATCTTTGTAGATGAGCATTAAATCAATAATACCGTGATATTCTTTATTTTCTTTTTGATAAATAAATTCATATTCTTGATATATGGTTGCATCTTTTCTGTTTTTTAATAAAGGTTGATTCAAAAGGTTTTCTATTAGGGAACATAGCCATGGATCATCTATTAGGTTTGCGTCAAAATTTTTGAAATCAATATATTCGAATATTTCGTGTACTTTGATTCCTAAATCCATATTTTTTTTGGTTTCTTTGTCAATGAATTTTGGTATTTTTTTAGAAAATGTTACAGATTCAATCATATTTTCTTTTATGTTTATTGGATTTACGTTTATTTTGGCATTTGATGAGGAAATATCTAATTTTAATTCTTGTGGAATTAAATAATCTTTTGTTAGCTTTAAATTGTTTGTATCTATTTTTTTGATATATTTACTTATTTCATTTGGAATGGAATAAAAGATGTCGGCAAAACTCTTATATTTATAGCGAATCGAGTTACTAATGATGCCATTTTCATTTTTTTGTTCATAAGAAGTATTGTTCTCTGGAAGCAAAAAAACCATTTTTTCTTTGGCTCTAGTTAAAGCTACATAAAAAAGGCGAATTTTTTCTGAAATATCTTCCTTTTTCATTTTTTCTTTAATGAGTAATTTTGTTACATTTTCTTTTAAGCCATCGTTAAAGATTGGAATATAGATTGGACTATCTTTTTCATAGATAATTAAACTGGTTAAATCTTTTTTGCTAAAGGATTTGTATAGGCCACAGAAATAGCAGATAGGAAATTCTAAGCCTTTCGATTTATGAATATTCATGATTTTTACACTGTTGGATGAAGAAGTTCCTAAGTTGTATTTGATTTTTTCATCTTTTGTTAATAGTCCCTCTAAAAAGTTTACAAATTCATATATTGTATATCCTAGTTGATTGTAATTATTTGATAGTTCCATAATTTTATCGATTCGGATTGTGGTTTCTTTCATGTTTCCAACTGTAATAAGTTTTTCATAAAGATTGGTTTTTAGAATAACTTCTTCTAAAATTTCGCTTATTGATTTTGAATCGATTTCTTTAGAAATAGGAGCTAAGTCTTTAAAAATTTCGGATTCTTTAAATGTGAAATTTGTAAAATACGTAAATATTTCGTCATCTGGTAAACGATAAAGATAACTTCTAGCAATACTTATGAAAGCATGACGAAAGGTTTCTGTAAAATTTCTTTCTTTAATTTGGATTAAAAAAGTCAAAATATTTTTTATTAGATAAATATCTGTACTTGTATTTAACTCTTCGTCTTTATATAAAGCGAGAGGAATTTTAAAGTATTCGAATATTTTCTTAGTTAAATCGAATGTTGTGTTACGATCCATAATGATACAAAAATCTTTATATTCGGCACCTTTTAATTCTCCAGTTTTCATATTGAATACAGGATAAGAATTTTTAATTTTGTTTATAATGTCCTGACCAATGGTAAATATTTCAATTTCTTCTTTAGAAAATTCTGATTCTTTAGGATTATATGTCAGAATATCCATTTCGTGGGGTGTGTTTGATGCACCTTTTTCTTCATAAGAAAGATTTCCAAAAACCATTTGATGACTTGTGATATAATCGGCATTTCCAATATCCTCATCCATTACTGGGTTAAAAATCGTATTGATGTTTTCTAAAACTTCTTTTCTAGAACGAAAGTTTTTTAATAAATCAATTTTTTTTCCATTAAGACCTTTAGAGTAAGAATTGTATTTGTTTCTAAATATATGTGGATTTGCATTTCTGAATCGGTAGATACTTTGTTTAATATCTCCAACCATGTAAACGTTGTTATTACTAATTAGAGAGATAAATGCTTCTTGAGTGTCAGAGGTATCTTGATATTCGTCTACCATAATTTCTTTAAATTCATTTTTCAAGGATTCTCTAATAGTAGAGTTTTCTTTTACAAGCTTTAAAGAAAGATGAGCAATATCTTGGAAATCAAAAATAAAGTTTTGCATTTTATATTTGGTAAGTCTTTGAAAATATTTTTGAAAAATTTCTAGAATGATTTCTATAAGATCTTTACTTTTTACATAATCACTTTTTATGGTATCTGTATTCCCATAAATGGTTAATTCTTTTAGTTCTTTTAAAGTAGCATTGATTTTTTCTTTGGCATTCTTTGTTTCTTCTTCGCTTCCTCGTGGTAAGATTGGAAGTTTAGATACTTCAATTTTGGCAAGTAGAGAATCTAAATCTTCTGTTTCTTTTAGTGGGCTAAGACTTTCAAGAATTTTAGATAGATAATCGCTTTCGAAATTGTTTCTTTCCTGGTCTATTGTGGTAAAGAGTTCAGCAATTTTTTCTTTTAAAATGGTTTGATAGTCCCTTATAATTTCTTTTATTTTTTCATCACTATAAAAGAATTCTAGATAATTTTCTAAGTATTCCTCTAAATCGATTCGTATTTCCAGTTTGTTTGCCAAATTTAAAAGAGTACTCTGTAATTCTTCATCATCTTTTGTGCATAGAGTGTAGATTAAATTCTTAAATTTTTCATTGTTATTTTCTTTATAATATTCTTCAAATATTTCATTTAAAATTTTTCTTTTTTGAGTATTTAAAATACTTGAATCGGTTATGGTAACATTTTTAGGAATATTTAATAGATAATGATATTTTTTGACTAGAGATAGGGCGAAGGAATCGAATGTCGTGATGTATGCTGTATCTAGTTTGTTTATTTCATCTGTTAAGTTTTCATCTATTAAATTTTTTTTGATTCGTTCTTTCATCTCGGCTGCTGCAGCATTGGTAAATGTTAAAATAAGTAGTTCATTAATATGAATTTTCTTTTTTACTTTTTCCAGAACTCTAGTTGTTAAAACGGCGGTTTTTCCAGAGCCGGCTCCAGCAGAAACAATGATATTGGTGCCTTCCTCTTCAATCGCTTTTATTTGTTCACTCGTCCAAGCCATGGGTTGCCTCCTTTTTTAAAAAATCTTTCACTGAATTTACATAGGTAATATCCTTTGATGTGTGATAGCAAATGTCTTTATATGGACAAAATTTACAACTTACATTTTCTTTGTTATCCACAACTTTAGGATTGATTTTGAAGTTTGCTTCTTCAATATTTTTTATACAATCCGTAATATTTTTTTCGATAAGTTCGCTCATTTTTGCGACGGTTTCTTCATCTAATA
>CALVPL010000139.1 GCA_944351315.1 uncultured Bacilli bacterium
TACAGATAATTTTGATGCTTTCCTCAAAATGTCTAGTCGGTTAAATATTTTGATATAACAAAATATATGGTATATATATTTTATAAAAAAAATTAAAAGATGCTATCGATATTTGTGTTAAAATGTGATTAAAACTTGTAGAAAAGAAGTGATTTCATGAATATAGAAATTAAATATAATGAAAATTTAGATGAATTCACATATGATTTAAGTTTGGCGATGCGATTACAAAATTATATTAACAATCATTTTTACCCGGCATATGTCATTGCTAAATTAGCTCCTATTTATTTAGTTGGTGGGGCTATTCGATGCTTAATTTATGCCAAAAAACCTAAAGATATGGATTTTGTTGTTTTGGGTAAGGAACAATTGGATTGGGTATTGAAAGTATTCAAAGCCTATCATATAGATTTTAAACTAAATAGATTTGGAGGATATAAATTTATTTATGATGATACAGAAGTGGATTTATGGTTAGCAGAAGATTTATTTTCGTCCATGCAATATAATGTTGATGGATTATATTTTAATTTGCAAACAAATTCGTTGTTGTCATTGACCTTCGATGATTTTAATAGAAATGGATTAAAATTGATTAATTCAGAAAATAATATTGAAAATGGTCGAGAGAGAAAATTGACGAGATTTACAGAGCTATATTTAGATAATAAGCAAGATAAAATTTAGATTTCTATGATGTAGTACATTTCTTCAAGATTTGGCATATCCTATAGTGTGATATTTATGAGAAAAACATCTATTATTATTTTAACTTATAACAACCTTTCTTTAACAAAGGGTTGTATTGAAAGTATTTTTAAATATACTGAGAAAGATAGTTATGAGATCATTGTTGTTGATAATGCATCAACCGATGATACTGTAGCTTATTTAAAAGAGCAAAAAGATATTAAAACTATTTTTAATTCAGAAAATGTTGGATTTCCTAAAGGCTGTAATATGGGCATTCAATTAGCTTCAAAAGACAATGATATTTTGCTTTTAAATAACGATACTATCGTAACAACAAATTGGTTAAAAAATTTAAAAATATGTTTAGAAAGCGATGAAAAATAGGAGCAGTGGGTGCTATTTCTAATAATAACGATAATTTGCAAGGCTGTGATTTTACCTATGATAATTTTGAAGATATGCAAATTTTAGCTGCAAAAAATAATATAAGTGATCCTAAAAAATGGGAACGAAAAGTTTGTTTAATTGGCTATTGTATGTTGATTAAGAGAAGCGTCCTAGATCAATTAGGCGGATTAGATGAAAAATATTCTCCAGGGTATATCGAGGACAATGATCTTTCTTTACGAATAATAAATTTAGGATATGATTTAATGCTATGTCATGATGCGTTTATTCATCATTATCTAGGTACCGCTTTTCGTAAAGATCAAGAGAAATTTAATCAATTGATTTTAAAAAATCGAGCTTATTTTGAACAAAAATGGAAATTTAAGGTTTTTGCTTTTGATAAAACCAAGTGTTTCTCAACTTTTATGACTTCCAATGCTCAAAAAATTTTGGATTATCATTGTGAAATTGGAGCTTCTTCACTACATATACAATATCTTTTTCCGACTGCGAAGGTGGTTGGGATAGAGAAAGATCCAGAAAAAACTAAGATAGCTTGTAAATATGTTCCTGTTTTTTCTTCGCTTGAAGAAGTAAAGGATCAAACGTTTGACACGATTTTTATTGGGGATGCTTTAGAAACGGAAGATAAACCATTGTGGTTTTTGCATGATTTAAGAAAATTTTTAACAGAAGATGGACAAATTATTGGAGAAATTAAAAATTTGAGTTCTATTGATAATTTGAAGCTTTTGATTAATGAAACTTGGTATTATACAAATTTTCAAAAACAAAACTATTTTACTAAAAAGGATTTAATACAGATGTTTGAATCTTTAGGCTTTAAAAAAACCGCTATTTATTCCTATAAAAAAGAATTAACAAAAGAGGAAAAGGAATTGCTTGAAAAAATGAATAAACCTGATTTGGAAGCCGATGTTTATTATTATGCTTTTTGCTTTAAAAAATGAAGTCTTACTTAGTTTGTAAGGCTTTTTATAAAAGATCAACGTCTGTATCATTGTCGCTGATTATTTCAGTAAATATATGAAGAATACCGCCGATTAAAAATAGAGAAGCTGCGATAAAATTGGCATTGGTTACAATCATACTTTTGATCGTGGTATGTTGTTCTCTTTCTTTAAAACGGGAGTAGGTTAGTAATACAAAATATACATAAATAAAAAAAACGATAACAAAAATAGCAATATTAATTGTTTTAAAAGCTTTTTTTGAGGTTTTGCTTCCGTTTAATAGATAATCTCTTTCAAAAAAGTTGGCAATTAAAGCAAATATAGATAAGAAAAGATAAATGATCCAAATCCAATCTTCTACTTTAATTTCCTGCAATGTTTTTAATACTTTATCCATTTAGTAAAATATATGAAGTAGATAAAACTTTTATGTTTCTAGATTTTATGATAAAATGAATCTGGTGAAGGAAATGAAAAATAAATATCAAAGAATGAGTAAAGAAGAAAAAAAGCAATGTCAAACTTTTTATTATAATACAGAAAAAGGACATGAAATGAAGATGCGATTTTTAAGATTAAAGATCATAGGTGGAGTAGGAGTTATTTTTTCTATCTTTTTAGTTGTCAGCGGTTATATTTCTAATGAGATAAATTGGGCGACTTGGGTTATGGCTGGAATTTTATTTTTGTTTTCTTGGGTTTTTATTATTGGTTCAGAAGTTATTAAAGGAAAATGTTTGAATCAATATGCGGTTAAGAAAATGAAATAAAATCCTT
>CALVPL010000140.1 GCA_944351315.1 uncultured Bacilli bacterium
CATGAAATCACCTACTAAATAAAATTATACCACATAAAAAATCATATATACCCACTAAATTATTAATAATGCAAATTCTAATGCGAAAATAACTGTAGGTGATAAAAATGAATTTTGAAAGACTCAAAGAAAGAAGAAGTTATGAAGGATATACACAACAAAATGTCGCGGATATTTTACATGTAAAAAGAGCTACTTATGCTGGTTGGGAAACTGGAAAAGATATCATGCCATTAAGACAATTATATAAAATTGCTAATAGCTATCAATTAAGTTTAGATTATTTAACTGGTTTATCGGATGACGATTCTAAGATGAAATCTAAAAGTAAAACGATTGATGTTCAAAAAGTTTCAGAAAATTTAAAGAATTTTCGAAAGAAAAAACATTTAACTCAACAACAGGTTGCTAAGGCTTTACAAACTACTCAATCCAATATCCACAAATATGAAACGGGTAAATGTTTGATTACTACTATGTATGCTTTAGAATTTTCCAAACAGTTTTCTTATTCATTAGACGAGCTTTTAGGCCGAAAATAAGTAGAGAATCACTTCTCTACTTTTTAAAACATTTTATCTACACCTTTAGGTACTTTGTCTTGTAAAATTGTTTCGATAATTTTGTCTTCTCTTTCTTTAGTAACTTTCTTTCCAGTCATATTACTTAAAGTAGTAATTACTTCTCGCAGTGTCTTTTCATCTTTCATATTTCCATTTTGCAATTTGCTTGCTAAGTCCAAAATGGTATTTTTACTTACTTTTGTTTTCTTTTCGACTTTTTTAAAAAAGTTATCTCCAAATTCCATAGAATACCTCCTAAAAATATTCTATGCAAGAAATTTAAGAGTTCTACTTTATTCAGGTTTATAAAATATATCATCTGGTTTTAAATCAAAAATGGCTGCGATTTTTTTAGCAACATCATAATATAAACGGCGATTGTTGTGTTCAAGTTGCCAATAGTATGATTTACAAACACCGATCATATCTGCCATTTGTTGATACGTGTATCCGTGTTCAATTCTCAGTTGTTCCAATTTATAATTTTTTGCTTTATTTTCCATATTTTCCTCCATTTTGGTTCTTATATCTTATAATAAATCTCTTTAAATGTCAATTTTGTGTAGCGATCGCTAGGTAGACATCATGAACTATGACCAATAGACTTATTTATAGAAGAAATGAGGAGTAGTATGCAAAATATAAAAAAAACTATTGGTAACAATTTGCGTTACATAAGATTTCAAAGGAATTTATCACAAGAAAAATTTTACGAACAATACAATTTAAATCCCAAATATATGGCTAGTATTGAACGCGGTGAAATTAATATTGGTGTTGAGTTTTTAGCCAATTTAGCAATAGCATTAGATGTGAGTATTCTTGATTTAATTCAAGAAGATTCCACAAAAATTGTGAAAAAGAAAAGAGTTGATCAAAAAAGAAATCTTGTCAAATAAGATTTCTTTTTATTCTTCTTTTCGATTTTTAAAATGCAATTGTATCGGCGTTCCAGTGAAATCAAAATTTTCCCGAATCTTATTTTCTAAATACCGTTCATAACTAAAATGAACTAAGCCTTTATTATTAACATAAAACACAAACTTTGGCGGTCTTACACCTTCTTGATTTACAAAATAAATTTTTAACCTTTTTCCTTTATATGAGGGCGGTTGATGAAGCATTACTGCTTCTTCAATTACTGTATTGATTAAAGATGTCTTTACTTTTCTTTCATGATTTTCATAAGCGGCAATAACTTCTGGCATGAATAAATGAATTCTTTTTTTGGTTAGTGCTGAGAGAAAAACGACTTTTGCATATGTAGCAAATTGAAATTCATATTTTAATAGTTCTTGCCATTTTTTGATTGCTTGATCTGGATTTTCTACTTTATCCCACTTGTTCACACATAACACCAATGCTTTTCCAGCTTCAATCGCCATTCCAGCAATGTGTTTGTCATGTAAAGTAATTCCTTCTACAGCATCTAAAACGAGCACACAAACATCACTTTTTTCAATTGCTTTCATACTGCGGAGCAAACTATATTTCTCGACATTTTCATAAATTTTTCCCCGTTTTCTTATTCCAGCAGTATCGACCATAATATATGGCTTGCCGTGATAAGTAAACATTGAATCTGTCGCATCTCTAGTGGTTCCAGCAACATCACTAACAATTGCTCTTTCTTCATTTAAAACTGCATTTACTAAACTTGATTTTCCGACATTAGGACGACCAATTAAACAGAATCGACAAATCGAATCTTCTTCATTTGCAGGTTTTACAGGAATATCTTTTGTGATAAATTCTAGGAGCTCTTTTATACCCGTTTTATGAGAAGCAGATGTAGCAATTAAATTTTCAAATCCAAGTTCATAGAAACGATAGATCTCTTCTTTTCTTTTTGGATTATCAATCTTATTTACAACTACCAAAACTTCTTTTTTGGCTTTTAACAACATATCACGGATCATATAATCGCTTTGATTTAATTCTGTTTTGCCATCGACAACAAATAAGATTAAATCCGCTTCATCAATTGCAAAAGTAGCTTGCATTAAAATGTCTTCTCGGAAATTTCCTTCTCCAAGCTCTAACCCACCAGTGTCAATCACTGAGAATTTTTTATCTTGATAAACTACTTCTCCATAAATTCGATCTCTTGTAATTCCGGGCATATCCATAATTATTGAACGATCTTCGCCAATTAAGCGATTAAAAAGACTAGATTTTCCTGTATTAGGTCGGCCGATTAAACATACGGTTTTCATAAATTCTCCCCCTTTGTAAGGTTTATTTTAGCAAAAAAAAGAAAAAAAGTAAATTGTTCCTTATAAAGTTACTAATTACATTTAGTCGTTGGACGATCCGAAACAGCTACTGTATCGCAAGCATCTTTTAAATCCGTATTTGTTTCTACGTAAAATGCTGTTGCTCGCTTATTTTTTAAGTAAATTCCAATCACATTATTATCCATAGCTTCATTGGTAACCGGATTCATAATATAGGAGCCTTCGGTATCGTTTTCTTTTTTGGTGATTCCTTGTTCAACTAAATCTGCTACTGTAATTTCATAGTAACAATCTTCACTTAAACGGCTGGTATGTTCATCTCCCCAACGTTCAGCATCAATCAGTAACATATCGACTTTTTCGCAATAAAGATTCTTTTTTATACTTGTTGATATGGCAATCGCACTTGGTACAGCAATCATGGCTAAAAGTGCTAAAATGACAACTACTGCTAATAGCTCAATTAAAGTAAATCCTTTTTTCATATTTTCACCTATATTAAGTATACCACGAAAAAGAAAAAAAGAAACGAAGAATCGTTTCTAAAAAGCATCAATATTTACTTTAATTTTCCCTAATTCATGTATATAAGCATATGCAAGTAATAAAGTACGAATAGATTTAGCATTTCGGCCGTCTTTTCCTATCACGGCTCCCATGGATGATTCTGGAATTAAAATATCTAAAATTATTCCTTCATCGCTTTCATAGCTACTCACTTTCACTAAATCTGCTTCTTTGCAAATACTTTTTACTAAAAATTCTGCATACTTAGTAATTTCCATATTACTTACCTGCTTTTTTATTTTCTGCAAATTTTTTCATAATGCCTTTTTTGCTTAAAATACTGCGAACTGTATCGGTAGGAATTGCTCCATTATTTAACCATTTTAACGCTTTTTCTTCTTCTAAAGTGATGCGATCTTCTCCTTTGATTGGATCATAAGTTCCAATAACTTCTAAAAATCTTCCATCTCTTGGGCTTCTAGAATCAGCAGCCACGATTCGATAAAATGGTTTTGCTTTTGATCCCATTCTTTTTAATCTTAATTTAACAGCCATTAATAAAACCTCCTTCATTTAAGATGTCTTTATCATAGCAAATATCATGTTTGGTGTCAACATTTTTTTGTTGACAGTTTATTTTAAATAAATGTTTTTAAACTCTTCTTCAAATGTCTTTATTTCTTTATTGGCATTAGCACAGCTTCCTGTTTCACACACAAGCACTGGCCATTGATACGTGAATTGTTGAAGTATTTGAGTCTCTTTTTTCCATTGAAATTTTAACAATTTTTGATTTACTATATATTCATATATGAAACTTCCTTCTTCATTTTGCCCTTCTACTTTAAAAATTTCTTTAGATATATCATAAGATAAAGTTTTATTTTCTTGTTTTAAAATACACATTTTAGAATCACATGTAAATTCCTTTAAAATTGGAACAGGAATTTTTGAAGTACTACTTGTTGAATCATTCATGCTATCCTCTTGTTCTTGATCTTCATAATTTTTAAAGAATAATTGATCATTTTGAAATTCTTTTTCTAAATTTAATTTAATCGTTACTTGAGTATTTTCTAAAGTAGTAAACTCAAGATATAAGTGATCAATAAGTTCTTGAATATTTTTTTTATAAAATGGATGATTTTTAGAAATAGTTTCTATTAAGGTAATAGTTGGATCTCCTGAATAAATCAAGTTTTTCTCTTCTTTTTCTAAGTAATAAACTTGAACTGAAGTCGGTGAAGTTGTGATTGGACCTAATTGTAAATACATTTTATCTTTCATTTTGATGAATAAACCATTATGAATTTCAAAAGAATTGGCTTCTCCATTTATTTGATAGACAAAAATTGTGTTATAAGTTTCTAAAAAATAATATATTAGAAATCCACTTAATACTGTAATTAAAAGAACTAAAGTAAAAAATAAAATATGCCGTGTTTTTTTGATTTTGGTTTCTTGTACTTTTAAATAACGAATAATCCCTTTTTCTTCGGGAACTTTATTTTTTTTGCCACTTAAGATTTCATTTAAAGATACTTCAAAAATTTCACTTAATAACACGAGCATTTCCGTATTTGGTTGATGAACTCCTCTTTCCCACTTGGCAATGGTACTCCGATCTACATATACTTTTGATGCCAGCTCTTCTTGACTCCAACCTTTTTCTTCGCGCAACTCTCTAATAAACTTTCCAATTTGTTTCAAATCCATACAACATACCTAACTTTCATATGTATTATAAAGGATTTTAAAGTGAAAAAAAAGACGATTTTTCGTCTTAAGCTAAATATTCTTCATTCACTTCGTCAATATTTTCTACTTCACCTTCATCAACAATCTCTTCATAATCATCATAGGTATCTTCGACAGGCACTTTTATTTTTGTGTCGCCAACAATTTCAACTCCTAATTCTTTTTCAATATCTAAAACAATATTTCCATCAGAAACACTGACATTTGTAACCGTTGGTTGTTTTAAACTGCGAACAATAATTTCAGATGTATTTGTTAAAGTTGCCTCATCTTTTAGAGGAACATTTAAGAGTTCATTGTAACCAAATTTTTTGGTATTTACTTTTGTTTTGGTATCATTATCATATGCATACCAAACATTGACATCAAATGAACCTGTAACTCCTACCTTTCCTGATTGATTTGTTCCTGAAAATGTATGATTGATAACCCAACAACCTAATACAGTATCTACTGTTTCATCGGGAGTAAAAGAAAAATGCATACTATTTGTTTTTTTGGCCTTGCCAATTACCGCTTTCGTTACAATTTCTTTATAATTAGCCATTTTTAATTCACCTCTATTTTAATCTATGCAAAACACCCAAAAAATGTGCTAAAATAAAAAGAGAAAGCGAGGAAAATATGGACTGTATATTTTGTAAAATTATAAATGGAGAAATTCCAAGTAATGTTTTGTATGAAGACAAAAAATATCTAGCAATTTTAGATCTTGATCAAAGTTATTTAGCTCATTGCATAATCTTTCCTAAAGAGCATATTGAAGATTATACAATGTTAAGCGGTGAAAATTTAAAAGAAATGTTTGAAATTGCTAAGAATGTGAGCCAAAAAATCATAGAAGTATTTTCAATATCTGGTGTAAGTTTTACTTTTAACTATGGTTCTTTACAAGAGATTAAGCACGTACATTTACACATTCTTCCAGATAAGGAAAATGAAAATCACTTAGATATTCAAGAGATTTATGCCAAATTAAAAGACGAAGATTAATCGTCTTTTTTATTTGGATACATCACTAAAACACTCATTTCATCCATCGATAATTTTTTCATGACTTTTTCAATATCTGAAGCTTTAATATTTTCAAGAATTTCTTTTTCATTGGTAATAATTTTTCCATATTTTACGAGCATATATGCAAGTAAGTCGTTCACGTATTCAGGATCTTCAAAACTTAAAACTAAATTGGCAATTTCAGATTTTATTTTTCTTAAAACATCTTCTAAGTTTCCTTCTAAATTTTTTAGTTTTTCTTTTAAAATTGGTAACACTTCTTCGGGATATTTTGTTTTTGATGTTACCTTTAGAATAACATAATTTCTTTCCCAATCTACTGAAGTACTTAAACTTACAATTAATTTTTTGTCAATCAATTCTTCTTTTAATAAAGAGGTAGATCCAAAATTACAAACTAAAAGCAATTGTAAAATATCTAATAAAGTTATTATAGACATTTTTGGTAAACTGCGAATTGGAACTTTTACTGCAACATAAATTTTTGGAACTTCGATATTTGCATATATTTCTTGATAGGTTTTAGTAACTTTTTTGGGTTCAATATATCTAGGAAATTTTGGAGCAATCCATCTTGAAAATAGTTTCTTTTTTTGATTTTTTTTCACAAAATGAACAACTTCTAAAGGGTCCACTTTTCCTGTAACAATCAAAAAGGAATTTTCTGGATGATAAAATGTATTATAAAAATCTTTTAAATTTTGAAGAGTAATTTCTTTAATATCTTCTACTCTTCCGGTTCCTTCTATACGATTTGGATAATTCAAAAACAATTCATTATTTAAAGTATAATAAGCTAATCGGCCAGCATTATCTTTATTCATGGATGCTTCTTCTAAAATAGGACCACGTTCACTTAAAAATGTTTCTTCAACAAATTCTTTTTCTTGAATCGAATTTAAAAGTAATTCTAAGTTCTCATAAAAATTTGTTGTTCCAACGAATTCATAAAGAGTTTTGTCAGGATAAGTAGAAGCATTGCTATAACTCTGTAATTCATTAAACTTTCCGAGTAATGAAGAACCATCTGCGTTTTTACATAAAATGTGTTCTAGATAATGGGCGGTTCCAAAGGGAACGGTTCTTTTTTTGTTTTCAATCGTAAAAGTAGTATTTTCTGCTCCGCCTTTAAACACTAAAGCACTTTTGAATGTATTGATTTTTTCATTGGTCCAAACATATATTTTTAGACCATTATCACATTGATCATAATATATTTTTTCATCAAGGCCTTTTAATACGATTTCTTTCATTATTCATCCCTCTCTTCTAGAATATAACGGTAAGTAAGTTCAAATTTTTTGGCAAATTTTTGAATATCTTGAAGAGTTACTTTTGGAATATTTTCTAGATAATCTTCATTCATGGCTAATCCTAAAGTCTCATGAAAATAATACATATCAATAAGTCCATACATATCGTCTTCTCTTAAATTTAGATCAGCAAGATATTTTTCTTTTTGTTTCTCAAAATATTTTTCATCAATTTCTTTTTTCACCATTTCTTTAAATGCTTTATGGATCAATTGAATACCTTTTTTTACTTCTTTTTTATTGAGTCCTACATAAACGAGTAAATAAGAATCACTTGTTCTTATTATGCTTCCACAGTAATAACATAAAGAATTTTCAATTCGTAAATATTTTGTTAATTTATCGGTCATATTTGCATTGCCAAAAATTCTGGAAAATAATGGAGCAACATAGTTTTTTTCAAAATCTGTTAAGTTTTCAGCTTGATAATACTCTAATAGTTGCGTTTGATTATAAGAACTCTTTATCTTTTCTTCAAAAAAAGTTGAAATAGGATTTTCTACAAAGGCTGGAATATTATCTAATACAATGGATGGTTTATAGAATATTTTTTTGATCTTTTCTACTACTTCATCCATATTTAAATTACCAATTATTAAAATATCGCACCGAGAGTTTTGAAACATTTTTTGATATTCTAACACTAAGTCTTCATTCGTTATTTTTTCTAATTGTTCATGGTTACCATATAAACTTTTGCCACTTATGCTTTCTTTAAAAAGTTTTTCTAAACTATCTCTTCTAGCAAATGATAATGGTTTTTCTTTATATTGATCTAATAAAACATGAATTCTTTCTTTTAGAACTTGAATTGTTTTTTCTTCAAATATGCCTTGTTTTATATTTGGTTTTAAAATTGCTTGGAACAAAAAAGCTAAAATTTGATCTAAATATTCTTTTTCTTTCACATATCTTGGATGAAGAAAATCGATAGAAAAACTAGAAAAGTGATTATATCCACCTCGCGAAACATTACTAGCGAGAGAAGCATTATATAACTCTTCTAACGCAATTGTAACTTCCCGTCTTGTCGGATATTTTAAAGAAGAATATTGTAACAACTGAGTTAACAAAAATCTAGAAGATAAATTTACATTTCTAATATCTTCACAAAATTTGATTTCAAAATAACAAGTTTTAAATTTATCCGTTTCTATCGTATAAATTTGATAACTTTCTAAATCATATTTTTTGTACTTCATGAATTCCCTCCACTCTACTAGTATGTCCCATCTTTATTTTTTTTACTCTCATGATAACAAGAAAGAAAATAATCGTCTGTCATGCCAGCTATAAAATCTAAAACTTTTCGAGCCATGGATGTATTTTTTAAATATTTTTCGTTTTTAAAATTTAAAAAATCTTTATAAATTTTCGAATTTTTCTTTTCTTTTTGCACATCAATTAAAAACTTTTGGAAGTTCTCGTAAAACATTTCGGTTATTTTTTCTTTTTCTTCTTCTGTTAAAGATAAATTATATATTTTTTCATAGTTAAATTTTTTTAATGCGACAATGGCTTGATAAACTTCCGGACTTAATTTTATATAATTTTTTCCCAAGCTGTTTTTTATGATATCTAGAATAATAGTATTTACAATTTCTCTATTTTTTACACCTAAAACATCTTTAATTTCGGCTGGAATCTCTTCTTTTTTAAAACGGCCAAGCATACAAGCATCGTCAATATCTCTTCCTAAATAAGCAATTATATCGCTGATTCTAACTACGCATCCTTCTAGAGTCATAGGTACTAGATGCTTTACCGCATCTTTATTTTTATATGTTTCTTCATATTCTTTTAGAAATTGTTCTTTTGTTTTTGGTTTAGGTTGATATTTTCCCGATACAAATTCCCCATTATGACACATAATCGCGTCTAGTACTTGCAAGGTTAAGTTTAAGCCACATCCAGATTTTTCAATATTCATTAAAAGTCTCACACTTTCAATATTATGATTAAAATATCCTTCTTGATTTTCTAAACTAATTTGATTTAAAACAGACTCGCCAAAATGGCCAAATGGTACATGACCTAAGTCGTGTCCTAAAGCTGAAGCTTCAATTAAATCTTCATTTAATCCTAAAGCTCGCCCGATCGTTCTGGCTATTTTGCTTACATATTGGACATGGAGCATTCTTTTGGTAATATGATCATTTTGTTTTAAAGAATACACTTGGGTTTTATCACTGTACCTCACATAAGCATACGTGTAAATAATTCGATCTATGTCATGGAAAAAAGGACTTCGTATATCTTCTTTTTCTTCCTCAAAACGTATTGCTTCTTCATCTTTACAAGCAAATGGGCTTAAACCAATATTATGTCTTTCCATATTTTTTTCTAAAACTTCATTTTCCACTCTTAGTTCCTCCATAATTTTATGGTAGCATATATTCGTTCGCATAGCAAGATCAGACCTATTAAAAAAATTGTGATTTTTCACAATTTTTAAGATACTTGTTCAAATTGACTATTGTATAAGTCATAATAAAAACCTTTTTTCTTTAGTAGCTCTTCATGGGTACCTACTTCGACAATATTCCCATGATTTAATACTAATATAACGTCTGCATTTTGAATGGTAGAAAGACGGTGAGCGATGATAAAAGAAGTTCTTCCTTTCATTAGTTCATCCATCGCTTCTTGAATTAAGACCTCAGTTCTTGTGTCTACATTACTAGTTGCCTCATCTAAAATCATTACTTTTGGATCGGCTAAAATGGCTCTGGCAATTGTTAAGAGTTGTTTTTGACCACTACTCACATTGCTTGTTTCTTCGTTTAATTCCATAGAATATCCGCCTGGCAATGTTTTAATAAAGTGATCTACATGAGCTTTTTTGGCAGAAGCAATCACTTCTTCATCAGTGGCATCTAATTTACCATAACGTAAGTTATCCATGATTGTTCCTGAAAATAGCCAAGCATCTTGTAAAACCATTCCAAATGCATGTCGATAATCCTCGCGTTTAAAATCTTTTATATTACATCCATCAATATAGATAGCTCCATCTGTAAGAGGATAGAATCGCATTAAAAGTTTCACAATTGTGGTTTTTCCAGCTCCTGTAGGACCGACAATGGCGATCTTTTGACCACTTTTCACTTTTAAACTGAAATCTTTAATAATTATTTTTTCTTTTGTATATCCAAATTTTACATGATCAAAAGTTACGTCTCCTTTTAAAGAAGCAACATCACAAATTGCCTTACCAGTTTCTAATTCTTCTTTCTCTTCTAGGAATGTGAAGATACGTTCAGCGGCAGCTAACATGGTTTGAAGTTGATTTGTTACTTGAGCTAACTGAGCTATCGGTTGAGTAAAATTCTTGGAATATTGAATAAAAGATTGAATATTTCCTACCGTGATTTTTCCCTCTACTACATAATAAGCTCCCACGATAGCAATTATTGCATAATTAAGGTTGCCCACAAAATTCATAATTGGATGCATCATTCCAGATAAAAATTGACTTTTCCAAGCACACTCATATAATTTTTTGTTATCATAGTCAAATTTTTTAAGCATTCTTTCTTCTGCATTAAAGGCCTTGATCACTGGATATCCTCCTAGCATTTCTTCGACCTCGCCGTCTACATGACCTAAATAACTTTGTTGATTCGCAAAATACTTTTGACTTTTGTTCACAATAAACATAATTAAAATACTAGCTACAGGTAAAACTAAAGCTGTTAAAATAGCTAAAACGACATTAATGGAACACATCATCGCAAAAATACCAATAACTGTTACTATTGAAGTAACTACGGTTACCGCACTTTCATTTAAGCTCATTCCAAGAGTATCTACATCATTAGATATAATGGATAGTGTTTCGCCTGTGGTTACACGATCAAAATAATTCATTGGTAATTTTTTGATTTTTTCACTCATTTCTTTTCGTAAACCATATGTAACTTTTTTACTGATTCCGGCCATAACCCAACTTTCAATATAAGAAAATATTGCCGATAAAATATAAAGACCTAGTAAAAAAAGCAAAATTTTACCAATCGCTTCAAAATTAATACCCCCAACACCTTGAATTTTATTTATTAATCCTACATAAAGTTCTTGAGTTGCATTTCCTAAAATTTTGGGACCAACAATGGAAAAAATGGTACTTAAAATCGCTACTATGAAAACAATCATTAAAGAAATTTTATAGTTAGAAATATATTTTATTAATTTTCTAATTGTTCCTTTAACATCCTTGGCTTTTTCTAAACCTTTATTTTGTTCATTTTTAGCCATTTAGTTCACTCTCCTTTAACTGGGATAGAGCTATTTCTTTATAGATCTTACAGCTTTTTAATAATTCTTGATGAGTTCCTTTACCGACAATTTTTCCATCATCTAAAACGATAATTTGATCTGCATGCATGATAGAACTAATTCGTTGTGCTACTATGAAGATCGTGGCCTCTTGGGTAAATTCTCGCAAGGCTTTTCGCAAGTTAGCATCTGTTTTAAAATCTAAGGCTGAAAAACTATCATCAAAAATATAGAATTCAGGGTTTTTAGCAATCGCTCGAGCAATAGATAAACGCTGGCGTTGACCTCCTGAAACATTCGTTCCACCTTGGCTGATTTCATAATGATATTCTTTTGGCAAGTTTTTGATAAATTCAGTTGCTTGAGCTACTTCACAAGCCTTTTTCATCTTATTCTCATCTTTTTTATCTACACCAAATAAAACATTACTTTCAATAGTTCCAGAAAATAAAATTCCTTTTTGGGGTACATATCCTATTTTATCTCTTAAAGATTTAATACTAGCTTCTTTGATATTTATACCATCCACGATTATTTCACCTTCTGTAGGATCAAAAAAACGAGGAATTAAATTTATTAATGTACTTTTGCCACTTCCCGTTGCACCAATAAAAGCGGTTGTGGTACCTGGTTTCGTTTTAAATGTGATATTTTTTAAAACCTCTTCTTCGGCATCTGGATATTTAAAAGATACATTTTTAAATTCAATTACACCTTTTATATCTTTAAAAGGTATAGGATTTTCTAATTCTTGAATAGAATTTTTGGTATTTAAAATTTCGGCAATCCTTTTTACACTTACCCAGGCTCTCGGAAGCATGATTGACATCATTGAAATCATTAAGAAAGACATAATTACTTGAATCGAATAAGTAATAAAAGCCATGAGTGTACCTACTTGTAATGTACCAAGATCAATTTGTTTTGAACCTACCCAAATAATTAAAATCGCAATTCCATTCATAATAAAAAGAATTGTTGGCATCAAAACCCCCATTGTTCGATCGCAAAACTGAGTAACATTTGCTAGTTGTTTATTTGCTTTATCAAATCGTTCTTCTTCATGTGCGGAAGTACCAAATGCCCTGATAACTGGTTCACCTGTTAATCTTTCTCTTGTTACTAAATTTAATCGATCGACAAGTTTTTGAATCCTTCGAAATTTTGGCATCGCAAAAACAAAAAGAAAAAGAATAATTATAAAAATGAGACCAATTCCTAAGCCTAATACCCAATTCATAGAATTGCCAATCACTTTAAATAAAGCCCCGAATCCTAATATAGGTGCATAAATAAGGATTCTAAGCGACATTACAAAAAGCATTTGAATCTGCTGAATATCATTCGTACTTCTAGTAATTAAACTTGCGACTGAAAATTGATCAAATTCTTTAGAAGAAAAACTCATAATTTTGGAAACCACTTTATTTCGTAACAAATAGCTAAATTTAGTCGCGATACGGCTAGCTAAAAAACCAACTCCTATGGCAACTAACATCATACTTAGAGAAAGAAGAAGCATAATTAATCCGTTTTTTATGATATAACTTGTTTGAATATCATTCAATTCTATACCAATTGTTTTATATTCTTCTTTTACATATTCTGTAGCCATTTGGTTAATCATAGAAAAATCATAGGCATTCATAGCATTATGATAATTTTCAACTATTTTAGCTTGCTCATTCTGAGGCATTTTCTTAAAAGCTTCGTAAACCGATATTCCTTCTGGAATAGGATACGTATCTTTTAAACTTTCACCATTATGCTTTAACATTTCTACAAACATGAAATCTAGAGCCATGGACTTTTCTAATTCTTCTTTTTCTTCCGTTGTTAACTCTTTAACAAAATATAAAGACTCGGTTTCTAAAAGAGGATATTTTTGCAGCATTTCTTCTAATTCTTTGTCTTCAAAATCTTCTTTACTTTTTAACTCATATGAATTTTTTACTATTTCTTGATCATTAATGAGTCTAATTGTTTCATATATATCTTTTGATATTACTTCCGGATAAGCATAAACAATCCCATTTTCTTGAATACCAATATTAATAATGTTGGCTGTATAATCTGGCAAACGTAGATCAATGTTTGCTTGAACAATTAATAAGCCGATGCAAAAAATAATTGGTACTGTAAAATTTTTTAAAATTTTAAAAATTTCTTTCATTGTAAACTTTCTCCTTATTTTTTATTTTCTTTATTAAATTATTTATGGTTAAAAAATGGATATTTCTTCTTCTAAATATGTCGGGTCAGGTTTTATTATCGAAAAAATAAAATCCTTATTTCGAGCTAAAAATTCTCGATATTCTCTTGAAAAATTACCTTGATAAAATATATCTTCAGCTGGAACGCCAATGGCCTTTAAATTAAAAGAATTCGCGATGTAGAGTGCTCTTGGCAAATGATATTTTTGAGTAATAATGATAACGTTTTGATCTTCTAAAAAATTTTGGGCCCTGAAAATGCTTTCATAAGTAGATAATCCTGCATGATCCATAAAAATATCTTCGGTTGGAATCCCAGCATCTATTAAATATTTTCTCATAACATTCACTTCATCATAATCGTCTTCACGATGATCCCCGCTCACTAAAATTTTTGGTGCTCGTGAAGCATTATATAAAGATACCGCTTTATCCAAACGATCTTTAAGCATAGGACTCGGTTTGTTTTCCCATACTGCGGCACCTAATACTAAAATGCAATCATAGGATTCTTGTAACTCACTTTCATTTAAAATTTGAGAAGAAGTGCTTCTTAAAACCCATTCGTTAATACTACAGCTGATCAATATTCCTATAATACTTAGTAAACATAGACCAATTAAAACCTTTTTTATTTTTTCCATAAAAACTCCTAACACCAGTATATCAAAAAAAATTTTATTTTCCAAATTGAATCTTAGCCAAAAAAAAGATTACAAATCCCATGTCCAATCTGTAACCTCTTTCATATCTATTCCATTTTCCACAATATACGCTTGATGTTTTTTTAACATATTCACACAATATTTTTTTACTTCTGACGTATCAAACTCTTTTAAATATTCAGTTGCTAATAAGACCAAATGAAAACGATCTAATTTATTTTGTACTCGCATATCAAACGGTGTTGTGATTGTGCCTTCTTCAATGTAACCCCGAACATGAATATTTTGATTTGCTCTTTTATATGTTAGTTCATGAATTACATTAGGATATCCATGGAAGGCAAAAATTATTGGTTTATTTTTCGTAAAAATCGCATCATATTCGGCATCACTTAAGCCATGAGGATGGGCACTTTGAGATTGTAATTTCATTAAATCAATCACATTCACAACACGAATCTTTAAATTCGGAATGTATTTTCTTAAAATACTTGTTGCCGCCATGACTTCTAGAGTTGGTGTATCGCCAGCACAAGCCATAACTAAATCTGGTTTATTATCTAAATCGTTACTTGCAAATGACCAAATACCTAATCCTTTTTCACAATGACGAATTGCTTGTGTCATTGTTAACCACTGAGGTCTTGGGTGCTTACTTGCTACTACTACATTTATTGTGTTCTTAGTTTTTAAAACGTGATTCATGACACATAGTAACGTATTACTATCACATGGTAGATAAACACGTGATATTTCGGCTTTTTTGGTCAAAACATGATTAATAATTCCTGGGTCTTGATGAGTGTAACCATTATGATCTTGTTGCCAGCAATGACTTGAAACAAGTAAATTTAAAGAAGAAATCGGAAAACGCCAAGGAAGTT
>CALVPL010000141.1 GCA_944351315.1 uncultured Bacilli bacterium
ATAAACGTGAATTAATAATATTAAATAATTCTGTAAATTTCATACTATTCATAGATTCTGTTCCTAAATCATCAATAATCAATAAATCTACGTGAAGAATATTGTCATAAATATTTTTAGGCACATCCTTTTTTCCAAAACGATAATCAATAATGGTATCTAGCATAACAGGGGCAGTTTGATATAAAACTGTCTTTCCCTTTTTTAAAAGTTCATTAGCAATACAGCTACTTAAAAAGGTTTTCCCAAGACCAGTATTCCCTGAAAATAATAGATTATTTTCATTTGGGTCATCAAAATTTTCAATAAAATGATAAGCAATTTTTTTAATATTCTCTATATTCTTTCTAGGAGAAATAGAAGAATGATATTTTTCTTCATCCACATTTTCTGAATAATATGTGGATAAGAAGTTGTCAAAATTTTGATTTTCTAGGTTAGAAATATTACTTTTATTATATTCTATATTATAAATTTTTTGTTTTAAACAATTACACATAGTACTATGATATCCGTCTGTTACATAGCCAGTATCATGACAAAAATCACATTCATATTTAGGTTTTAAATCAGCAGAAGATTTTCCTAAAGAAGATAAAATTTTTTCTTTTTCCTCTTTATATTGAGCAATATTTTCTTCTAAAGATTTTACCAAATTAGGATTATTTTGAGAAAGCATCAGTTTCGAGGTCTGAATGGCTTCTTTGGTTAATGCATCATCAATTTCTTGTAAACGTGGTGCAAGAGCATATATCTCTTTTTTTCTTTCTTTGGCTTCATGAACTGCATGCATACGTTTTTTTTCATATTCTGTTAATAATTGTTTTAAAGTGGATTGCTCCATATAGCCCTCCTATAAATTAAAATTAGCATATAGTTGATTTAAATTATCATATTTTCTTTGATCATAATTGGTGTAACCAGTTTTCTTTTCTAATTCTTTTGTATTTTCTCTTTTTTGTTTTAAATCTATCAAAAATTTTTGCACATCATTAACGGTTTTTAAACCATGCTCATGCCAGTTAGAAATAATTTTATCTAAATAATCAAAATTAGGGTTTGCTTTAGAAGTAGTCTTTTTTAAAGCAATTTCAATAATGTCCATATTATAGTTAAAGTCTACTACCCATTTTTCAATATAAGCTTCTTCATACTGTGTTAAAGAGCGTGAAAAACCTAGCTTTCTAGCAATAGATTTAAAGATTTTATTTAACTTTTCTTGTTTTTCATAATAGATATCTAAGTCATTAAATGTTTTAATTTTATTCTTATACCACGCATCTGCAACTGTTTGAAGATAGTTGCGATGAAGCGCAGAACGATTATAGCAATAACGAAAAAGTGCAATCATAACTTCTTCATCAAAACCATATTTTTTAAACCATAAATCAATATCACTGTACCAAGAAGGAGACATGACACCTTGAAAAAATTCATTATTAATATTTTCAATAGCTTTTGCACGATATTGATTTTCAGCAGTTTTCTTTAAAGTGTCGGCAGATAAAGAAACTTTTGGTTTATAAAGTTTATGAAGTTCTATTTCTTGTAAATTATTCATAATATATCCATTATTCTTTTTGGTGATTACGCCATTTTCTTCCCAATATTTTAAAGAATCTTGAATATTTTGTAAAGGAAGTTCTAACTTTTTAGATAAATCATTCATTTTTACATCTTTATTATATTTAGATAAAAATAATAAATATAAATATACCTTAATAGAATCACCAGTAGCTTGGGATAAATATTCTGTAAAAAATACATCAGGTAACTCTGTTTGTGAAAATAATAATGACTTATCATTTTGTTCTAATTTCATAAAAGTACAACTCCTTTTATAATGAATATTATAAAAAAGATTATATCATTTTATGTCGAAAATGACAACAATAATTAAGGTTATTTTTTATATAAATAGACTTTACGGTTACATAAAAATTTAATGAAATAATAGGCAACATATAAAAAATTTTCATGTTGAATCCCTACAAGACTAATTAATAAAATAGGAAAACAACATATAATAAAAATGATACATTTAACAGAGATATCAGAAAAAGGAATGGTAATACCATAAATAAGAAGACACCATAACACATCAAAAATAGCTGTAGAATAATCAATCATTCCGAATAATTTATTTTTAAATTGATAATTTTGAGGAAAAATAAATTTCATGTAAATTCTCCTTTCTATTTAGAAAAAGAATGGTAAATTTTAGAAGAAATTTGAGAAATTTCTGTAGAAATACCACCAATTAAATATTGAATATAAGTATTAGCCTTAATTAGAGCATAAACACCTCCTAAATAAAGTATTTGTGAAAATAAGTTTGTAGTATCAAAGTGAATAGAAAAGATAATTAATAAAATAATAGCAATTAGACTTTGTAGAAAAAGTAACCCTAAGAAAGCTTTTAAAAAAATTTAAAAAAACCATGTGCTAGAAGAATGTACCAAACTTAAAATGGCAAAAGGAGCAATAACAATAAAAACTTTAATCATGATATAACGTAGTGCATAAGAAAAAATCAGTTGTATTAAACCTACAGAAATAAAACCTTTTATCATTCCTTCTAAAGAAAAAATATTGAAAGAAGTGCTTTCCACACTAATTATGGTATTGAATTGTGAAATGAAAGATTGAAAATTAGAAGTATGCACAAAAAGTTCATTCCCTATAGACTGAATAGCAGAAGAGATTAAAGAATTAATAGAAATAATGTGCTCACAAATAAAATAAGCAGAATTCATGATAATAGCCAAGAGTAATAAA
>CALVPL010000142.1 GCA_944351315.1 uncultured Bacilli bacterium
TTCGTGTATATGTTTACTTAGAAGGACAAGACGTAGATAACTATGATTTTGCTCAATTAGGAAAACAAATTACTGTAAACTTCGGATTCACTAAAGAAAGATTTACTGAAGATGATGTGGATCATGATGGACCAAATACAGACATTACAGATCGCATTCTTTATTATGAAGCTGAAGGAACTATAGATGCAATTTCTAATCCAGCAATTACTTACAATGCTGCAAATAAACAATTCATTATTCCAGTATCAGTAAAAGAAACCTTTACATTCACTGATAATGGAGATCCAAAAACTGCAACATTTGAAGAAAATACTCCAGAGTTAAATAGTGATGATACTTGGACAATTGCTTAATTGTCAAGAATGTAAATTTATAAAGTAAAAGAAACGATAAAGATTGACATCGTTTCTTTTTTTTGCTAAAGTGGTTATAAGTTATTCTTTAGTTGGACTGGTGATCTCTTGGAACATTATTTTACAAACAATCAAAATCTTCGCAGCGAAATGCGGTCAATCGATTTTGAAAACAATGGAGTTGTTTTCACTTTTTTTAGTGATTTAGGGGTTTTTTCCAAAAATCATATTGACTATGGAAGCAAGCTTTTAGTCGAAACAATTTTAAAACAGCAGCCAGTATGTCAAAACCTTTTAGATGTCGGTTGTGGATATGGATTCATTGGCATTGTTTTAGGAAAAAGCTTAAACATTCCGGTAGATTTAATTGATGTCAACAAACGAGCCGTTCATCTAGCGACTAAAAATTTAGAACAAAATAAAGTAGAGGGGCGAGCCTACTTAAGTGATATCTATAGTAATGTTACTGAAAAATACGATATGATAGTAACAAATCCACCAATCCGAGCTGGAAAAAAAGTGGTTTTACAAATTTTAAGGGAAGCCAAAAATCATTTAAATTCAAATGGAACACTTTGGTTTGTAATTCGTAAAGATCAAGGAGTCAAAAGTATTATGAAAGAAATCTCAGATATATATATAAATGAGGTGATTATAAAAGATAAAGGATTTTATATTGTTCGTGCGAAAACCGTTGACAACTAATTATTTTATTGCTAAAATTATAAATTGGTGACGTGTTAGTTTTTTGACGTTAAAAAGAGTTTTCAAAAAATAGAAATTGGATGGGGTGAAATCGTGGCTTACAAATTAAAAAAATGTGGAGATTACAGAACTAGAAGAAGTTTTTCAAAAAGCAAAAATACGATGGAGTTAACAGATCTTTTGGAAGTTCAAAAGAAAAGTTTTCAAAAATTTTTAGAAGAAGGAATTCGTGAAGTATTTGACGAATTATTTCCTGTAGAAAGTTTTACCGGAAATGTTACCTTAGATTTTGGGGAATATTCATTTGATGAACCAAGATATTCTATTAAAGAAGCAAAAGAAAGAATGGTCAATTATGCAGCACCATTAAAGGTTCAAGCTCGTGTTTTTATTCATGAAACAGGTGAAGTAAAAGAACAAGAGATTTTCCTAGGGGATATGCCTTTAATGACAGATTCAGGAACCTTTATCATTAATGGAGCTGAACGTGTTATTGTCTCTCAATTGGTTCGTAGTCCAAGTGTTTATTTTAAAAGAGAAATTGACAAAAATGGACGCCGTATTCTAAGTGGAGAAATGATTCCTAATAAAGGAACTTGGTTGGAATTTGAAACCGATGCAAGAGATGTAATATTTGTCCGTATTGATCGTACAAGAAAAGTACCAGTTACAACTTTCTTAAGAGCATTAGGTCTATCTAGTAATGAAGATATTATCAATGTTTTCGGGGAAAACGAGTACATTTTAAATACCTTTGAAAAAGATAGTACTAAAAATACAGACGAAGCATTAATTGAAATCTATGAAAAATTACGTCCAGGAGAACCAGCAACACTAGATTCAGCAAAAAACCAATTAATCATGCGTTTCTTTGATCATTTCCGTTATGATCTAGCTAAAGTAGGACGTTATAAATTTAATAAAAAATTAAATGTTCGCGATCGTTTAGTTGGCACAAAACTAGCTGAAGATATTAAAGATGAAGATGGAAATATCATCGTGGCAAAAGATACTGTTGTTACAAAAGAGTTATTAGAAAAAATGACGACAGTATTAAAAAATGGTTTTGGAATTCATAAAGTTTTAATTCATGAAGAATTAGACACTTATGATGAAGTTCAAGAAATTAAGGTATATGATCCAAGTCATCCAGACAAAATTATACCTATTATCGGTGTGGTTGAAACTACCGAAGAACGTCGTTTAACAATTCCAGATGTGTATGCTTCAGTAAACTATTATTTAAATTTACATGCAGGTATTGGTAGTACCGATGAAATCGATAATTTAGGAAATCGTCGTGTCAGACAAGTAGGAGAATTAATCGAAAAACAATTCCAAGTTGGAATGGCTAGAATGGAAAGAGTAATTCGCGAACGTATGACCACTCAAGAAGCAGAAGATATTACACCAAAATCTTTAATCAATATTCGCCCAGTAACGGCTGTATTAAAAGAATTCTTTGGATCTTCTCAACTTTCTAAATTCATGGATCAAATAAATCCAATCGCTGAATTAACAGATAAAAGACGTTTATCAAGTTTAGGACCAGGAGGACTTTCACGTGATCGTGCTGGAATGGATGTCCGCGACGTTAACGCGAGCCATTATGGTCGTATCTGTCCAATCGAATCTCCAGAAGGTCAAAACATTGGATTAATCACTTCTTTAGCAGGATATGCTAAAATTAATGAATATGGTTTCATTATGACACCATACCGTCGTGTAGTTAATGGTCAAGTTCAAATGGATGATGTTCATTATATGACTGCCGACGAAGAAACAGATTATTATATTTCACAAGCAAACATTGCTCTAGATGAAGAAAATAGAATTGTCGAAGATCAAGTAATCGTTCGTTATAATGGCGACAACGTGATGATTGGAAAAGATAAAGTAGATTTTGTCGATGTTTCACCAAGCCAAGTTGTTTCTATTACTACAAGTTGTATTCCATTCTTGAACTACGACGATGCCAACCGTACATTAATGGGTTCAAACATGCAACGTCAAGCTGTGCCATTGCTAAAATCAGAAGCTCCAATTGTTGGAACTGGTGTAGAATGGGTAGCTGCAAAATATGCTGGAAGCAGTGTTGTTGCAAAAGCTGACGGAGTAGTAGATTATGCCGATGCTAAGAAAATTGTCGTATTAAATGCTAAAGGTAAAGACGTATATTATTTAGCCAATTTCGAAGGAAATAATGCCGGTGCTTGTACAAACCATGTTCCAGTTGTTCATAAAGGCGATAAGGTTAAAGCTGGTCAAGTTATTGCCGATGGACCAAGTACAGATCATGGAGAACTAGCTTTAGGTAAAAATATGACAGTTGCTTTCATGACTTACAATGGGTATAACTATGAAGATGCTGTTATTTTAAATGAACATTTAGTAAAAGACGATGTCTACACATCATTACATATTGAAACTTACGAAATTGAATGTCGTGATACAAAATTAGGACCAGAAGAAATCACTAGAGATATTCCAAACGTCGGAGAAGAAGCACGTAAAAACTTAGATTCTGAAGGAATTGTTCGAGTTGGAACGGAAGTAAAAGAAGGCGACATTTTAGTTGGTAAAGTTACCCCAAAAGGTGTTCAAGAATTAACCAGTGAAGAAAAATTGTTACATGCAATTTTTGGTGAAAAAACTCGTGAAGTAAGAGATACTTCTTTACGTGTTGAACATGGAGCAGCCGGAATTGTTCATGATGTAAAAGTATATACAAAAGAAAATAGTGATGAACTTCCAGCTGGTGTATTTAAAGTAATTCGTGTTTATATTATTCAAAAACGTAAAATTCAAGTCGGCGACAAGATGAGTGGTCGTCATGGTAATAAAGGTGTTATTTCATTAGTTTTACCAGAAGAGGATATGCCTTACTTACCAGATGGTACCCCAGTAGATGTTATGTTAAATCCATTAGGTGTTCCATCACGTATGAACATTGGCCAAATTCTAGAAGTTCACTTAGGAATGGCTGGTAAAAAATTAGGAGTTCACTATGCAACTCCAGTATTCGATGGAGCAAACCTAGACGATATTCATGAAGAAATGCGAGAAGCTGGTATGAGTGAAGACGGAAAAGTAACTTTATACAATGGACGTACAGGTGAACCATTCGAACACAAGATTAATGTCGGTGTTATGTATATGGTTAAATTGCATCACATGGTAGACGATAAGTTACATGCAAGAGCAACAGGACCTTACTCATTAGTAACTCAACAACCTTTAGGTGGTAAAGCTCAATTTGGTGGCCAACGTTTCGGAGAAATGGAAGTTTGGGCATTATATGCTTATGGTGCAGCTCATGTATTACAAGAAATCTTAACAATCAAGTCTGACGATGTCATCGGCCGTGTTAAAGTATATGAAGCTTTAGTAAAAGGTAAGACAGTAAATCAAGCAGGTGTACCAGAGTCATTTAGAGTATTAATTAAAGAATTCCAAGCTTTAGGCTTAAATGTTCAAATTATCAACAACAACGATGAAGTATTAGATTTAAAAGAAATTGAAGCCGAAGAAGAAAAAGAAGATATTATTAAAATAGATGAAATTGATATGAAAAACGATGAATTAGAAACTTCTTTTGAAGAACCAGAGGAAGAAGAACCCTATGAAGAGGAAGAAGATGAATTTGAAAGCGATAGTTTAGATGACCTAGAATTTCCAGGAGATATCGCTTTAGATGAAGACGAGGAGGGGGAAGATCTATGATCGAAGTAAATAATTTTAAAGGAATCAAAGTTGGACTAGCAAGTCCAGAACAAATTCGTTCTTGGTCATATGGAGAAGTAAAAAAGCCTGAGACGATTAACTATCGTACTTTAAAACCAGAACGAGACGGATTATTCTGTGAAAAGATCTTCGGACCTACGAAAGATTATGAATGTTCTTGTGGAAAATACAAAAGATTACGTTATAAAAATGTAGTATGTGATCGATGTGGTGTAGAAGTAACAAAATCAAAAGTACGTCGTGAAAGGATGGGGCATATCGAATTAGCCTCTCCTTGCTCTCACATTTGGTTTTTTAAAGGTGTTCCATCTAAAATGGGTCTTGTACTAGATATGAGTCCAAGAGATCTAGAAGAAGTATTATATTTTGTAAGCTACGTTGTTTTAGATCCAGGTAGTGCACCATTAATGAAAAAACAAACTCTTTCAGATAAAGAGTATCGAGCTTATTATGAAAAATATGGTAGTAGCTTTAAAGTAGGCATGGGTGCTGAAGCAATTAAAACTCTTTTACAAGAAGTAGATATTGATAAAGAAGTAGAAGAATTACGTAAAGAATTAGAAAATGCTACAGGTCAAAAACGTATTCGTCTAGTAAAAAGATTAGATTGTCTTGTTGCTTTCCAAGAAAGTGGCAATCGCCCAGAATGGATGATTCTAGAAGCATTACCAGTTATTCCACCAGATCTTCGGCCAATGATTCAACTTGATGGTGGAAGATTTGCAACAAGTGATTTAAATGATTTATATAGAAGAATCATTAATCGTAACAATCGTTTAAAAAAATTACTTGAATTAGGTGCTCCAACAATTATCGTTCAAAACGAAAAAAGAATGCTTCAAGAAGCAGTAGACTCTTTACTTGATAATGGTCGTCGTGGAAGAAGTGTTCAAGGAGCTGGAAATCGTCCATTAAAAAGCTTATCTAGTATGTTAAAAGGAAAACAAGGACGTTTCCGTCAAAACTTATTAGGTAAACGTGTAGACTATTCAGGACGAAGCGTTATCGTAGTTGGGCCAAATCTTAAAATGTATCAATGTGGTATTCCAAAAGATATGGCTCTAGAACTATTTAAACCTCATGTAATTCACGGTTTAGTAGAACGCGGTCTTGCTCATAATATTAAAGGTGCTAAAAAACTTATCGATACAAAAGACGATTGTGTTTGGGATGTAGTAGAAGATGTCATTACAGAACATCCAGTAATGCTTAACCGTGCTCCAACTCTTCACCGTTTAGGTATTCAAGCATTCGAACCAAAATTAGTTGGTGGTAAAGCAATTCGTTTACACCCATTAGTTTGTACTGGTTTTAATGCCGATTTCGATGGAGACCAAATGGCTGTCCACGTACCTCTTTCTGAAGAAGCTAAATCAGAAGCACGTATACTAATGCTTGGAGCTCAAAACATCTTAAATCCAAAAGATGGAAAACCAATCGTTACACCATCTCAAGATATGGTGTTAGGTAACTGCTATTTAACTCAAGAAAAAGCGGGAGAAGAACATGAAGGAAAAGTATATAAAGATCCAAATGAAGTATTAATGGCTTATGAAAGAAAAGAAATTACTCTTCATACAAGAATTGCTCTTCCAGCACGTTCATTTAAACATAAATTATTTACAGAAGAACAACTAGAACAATATTTAGTAACAACATGCGGTAAAATTATTTTTAATGAAATTTTACCAGATAGTTATCCTTATGTTAACGAACCAACTAAAGAAAATATTGAAGGAATTACTCCAGCAAAATTCTTCTTACCAATGGGAACAAATATTAAAGAAGCTATTGCAGCTATGCCATTAACAAAACCATTCGTTAAAGGAGATTTAGGAAAGATGATCGCTCAAGTCTTTAAACGTTATCATACAACTGAAACAAGTATTTTCTTGGATAAATTAAAAGACTTAGGATTTAAATATTCTACAATTGCTGGTATCACGGTTTCAGCAGCTGATATTGTTCCTTCTAAGACAAAAAATGAAGTAATTAAAGAATCCCAAGAATTAGTTGAAAAAGTAAATAAACAATTCAAACGTGGTATGATTACCGAAGAAGAACGTTACAATACAGTAATAGATATCTGGAATAAAGCAAACGATAAAATTAAAGAAGAATTAAAAGCAATCGCAAAAGACGATTTTGATAATCCATTGTTCATGATGATGAATTCAGGAGCTCGTGGATCTCTATCAAACTTTGCTCAGTTAGCTGGTATGCGTGGTTTAATGGCGAAACCAGATGGATCAACGATTGAAATTCCAGTTACTTCAAACTTCTCAGAAGGTTTAACAGTATCTGAATTCTTCTTATCAAGTCATGGTTCAAGAAAAGGTTCTGCCGATACAGCATTACGTACTGCAGACTCTGGATACTTAACTCGTCGTTTAGTTGAAGTTGTTCAAGACATTATCGTTAAAGAACATGATTGTGGTTCTATTCATGGAGTAGAAGTAACCGATTTAGTAAACGATAAAGATGGAAGTATTATTGAACCTCTTGCTGAACGTATCTTAGGTCGTTTCACTGCTCAAAAAGTAATCAATCCAACAACAAAAGAAGTGATTATTGATAAAGGTGAACAAATTACTGAAAATATTGTGAAGAAAATCACCGATGCAGGTATTAAAAGTGTTGAAATCCGTAGCATTTTAACATGTAAGACAGAAAATGGTGTTTGTCAAAAATGTTATGGCCGTAACTTAGCAACTGGAAACGTTGTTGAAACTGGTGAAGCAGTAGGTATCATGGCTGCTCAATCCATTGGTGAACCAGGTACCCAACTTACCATGCGTACATTCCACTCAGGTGGTGTTGCTGGTGGAGACGATATCACTCAAGGGCTTCCACGTGTTGAAGAATTGTTTGAAGCTCGTAATCCAAAAGGAAAAGCAACCATTGCTGAGATTAGTGGTAAAGTTGCATCTATTAAAGAAGAAAATGGTAAATATCGTATCATTGTAGAAAATGATGTGGAAACAAGAGAACACATTACAAACTACAACATGAAATTAAAAGTTCATGAAAACGATGTTGTCGAAGCCGGAGATAAATTAACAGAAGGAGTTATCTCACCAAAAGAATTGCTAGCTGTAACTGATCCAATCACAGCTCAAGAATATATCTTAAAAGAAATTCAAATGGTATATAAATTACAAGGTGTAGACATTAACGATAAACACGTTGAAATCATTGTTAAGAGAATGATTAATAAAGTAAGAATTGTCGATGCTGGAGACACAGATCTTGTTGAAGGATTAAGTGTTTCAATGCATGAATTTACCGAAGCAAATAAACCAGTCATTTTAGCAGGTAAAGTTCCAGCAAAAGGACGTCCTATTATGCTTGGTATTACAAAGAGTTCTTTACAAACAGATTCTTTCTTATCTGCAGCTTCATTCCAAGAAACAACAAGAGTTCTTACAGATGCAGCAATTAAGGGTTCTGTAGACTACTTACGTGGTTTAAAAGAAAACGTTATTATTGGTAAACTTATTCCAGCTGGTACAGGAGCTCGTCAATATAGTGATATTGAACTTGAACTTCAAAAACAATTTATGGATGATGAAGCAAGTGAAGTATTAGAAGAAACTTTAATGGATGAAAGTGGCGACGAAGTATCGGCACCAGTAAATGAAACGGAAAATACAGAAAATAATGAAAGTACTGAAGAATAATTCAGTACTTTTTTTGTAAAAGTCGTTAGAAAAAGGTGAAATTATCACTGAAAAGTCGTTAGAAAAAGGTGAAATTATTATCAAAAAGTCGTTAGAAAAAGGTGAAATTTCTTGACTTTTTAAAGAAAAAAAGCTATCCTTATTACAAGGAGATAGAAAAATGCAAAGAGAAATATATGAAAAGTTATTAGATTGGAACAAGAATGAAAACCATAAACCTCTTATGATCCTAGGAGCAAGACAAGTTGGCAAAACTTATATTATTGATAAATTTGCTCGTGAAAATTATAAAAATTACTATATGATAAATTTATTTGAAAGAACAGATATTCTAGAAATCTATCAATCGAATATCAATTCAGAAGAAAAATATCAAAAATTAAAAGTACTTTTGGATTTTGATTTAGAAAAGGAAGATACGATTCTTTTTATCGATGAGATTCAAGAATCTGAAAAAATTATTGCTGATTTAAAATTCTTTTGTGAAAAACATCCTAAAATCAATATTATTTGTGCTGGTTCACTCCTTGGAGTAAAGTTAAAAAGAAGTAAGTTTTCTTTTCCGGTAGGAAAAGTGGAAATATTAACACTTTATCCGATGAATTTTTTAGAATTTTTATGGGCTTTTAAAGAAGAAAAACTTATCGAAGAGATTCGAAATTCTTTTAAAAACAACACAGCTTTATTAAAGCCTATTCATGAAAAAGCACTAAATTATTATCGAATGTATCTAATTACAGGAGGAATGCCAGAATCCATCAGCTCATTAGTAAAGGCCGAAAAAGATATTTTGCGTTATGATGAAAACATTTTAAAAAATATTATTGAATCTTATTTTAAAGATATGGACAAATATGTAACTAGTAACAATGAAGCTTTAAAAATTGAAAGAATTTATCATTCTATACCAAGTCAATTAGCCAATGAATCGAATAAATTTCAATTTTCTAAAGTACATAATGGTGCTAAAAGCCGTGATTATCTTTCGAGTCTAGATTGGTTACTCGCTAGCAACATGGTAACATTATCTTCATTAGTAAGTGTTCCTGAAATTCCTTTAAAAGGATTCATGAAAGAAGACACTTTTAAACTATATATAAATGATGTGGGAATCCTAAATCAATTATTAGAAATCAAAAAATCCGACATCTGGTTAGACAATTTGTCCTTATATAAAGGTGTTATTACTGAAAATTATGTAGCAAATCAATTAGAAAGTTTAGGGTATTCTCTTTATTACTGGCAAAGTAATGGAATTGCTGAGATAGATTTTTTGCTTTATACAGAAGATGGAATTATTCCGTTAGAAGTAAAGGCAAGTGATAACGTTCAATCAAAAAGTTTAAATGTATATATAGAAAAATACAAACCTGAATATAGCATTCGTATGTCATCCAAAAATTTTGGATATGATGATGAAAAAAAGATAAAAAGTATTCCATTGTATGCAATCTTTTGCTTAAAAGAAATCTAAAATTTTAAAGGAGAAAATTATGGAAAAATTAGATATTTACAATGAAAATGGAGAATTTATAGGAACAGAAGAAAGAAAGATCGTTCATGAAAAAGGATTATGGCATAAAACCGTTCACTGTTGGTTATATGATAAAGAAGGGAATGTCTTTTTTCAAAAAAGAAACGATCGTGGAACTTTATATACAACTGCTTCAGGCCATATAAGTGCTGGTGAAAGTATAACCGAAGCATTTCAAAGAGAAATTAAAGAAGAAATTGGTTTAACCATCGATGCCAATGATGCAACATTAGTAAATGTAGTGCCTTTTAAAATGGACCGTGTAAAAGAAGATGGTAGTATTTTTAAAGATCGAGCTTTTGCCAACGTTTATGTTGATCTTTATGAAGGCAATTATCAAGATTTTACAATGGATCCTAATGAAGTAACCGCGATTGTTATTGTAAATGCAAAAGAGGCTTTAGAATTATTTCAAAAAGAAAATGGAACTATAGAAGGTAAAGAAATCACTTTAGAAAATGAAATGATCAAAAGACCTATTGATTTTAAAGAATTCTTAGTAAATGAAGGAGAAACAGCTTTAGAAAAATATGGAGAAGTATTAAAAAAAGTAATTGAATTAACAAACTAAAAAGAATCTTACAAAGAAGTAATCTAGTAAGATTCTTTTTTTATGGTATAATACAACTAGCGAAAGGAAATAGATATGGAAAATGCAATGATTTATTTACAAAATTTAATGACAATTGAAGATATTACTTCAAATAAAGAACAAGATCCTCTGACAATTTATTTAGTCTTAGAATCAATCAAACAAGAAATTCAAAAAACGGATAAAAACTTATTAAACGATGAATGGATATGTCTAAAAAATTATTTAGATCTAAAAATTAGATCCTTATATTCATCTTATTATGCACAGCCTATGTTCATGGAATATTGTGCCTTTTTATTAGAAATGTGTAAAAGCTTTTACTGGCAAAAAAGAAGCATTTCATTTCTTCAAAAAGAGCTAAAAAAGATGGAAGAAAAAGGAGAATTTTCAAAATTAGATGTACTTTATACAATTTTATATTTTTTAATGCGAACGAAAAGCAATTGCTTACTTGCTCTTGCCGAAAGAAGTTTAACATTAAAAGGAGATATAGAAGGGTATACCTATGAATCAAATTTAGAAATAGAAGATCCTAAAAAATATGAACAAGAAATAAAAGAAGGAATTCTTACATTAAAAAGAAAAAAAGAAAGAGGAGAATAATGAAAAAAATATTGGTAATTGAAGATGAAAAATCCATTCGTGAAGAATTAAAATCTTTACTAGAAAATGCTTCTTATGAAGTAATTACTATTGAAAATTTTGAAAATTTAATGGATCAAATTCTAAAAATAGAATGTGATTTAATTCTTCTAGATATCAATATTCCTTATATGAATGGCGAAAT
>CALVPL010000143.1 GCA_944351315.1 uncultured Bacilli bacterium
TTCAATATAACCAGCAATAACATCAGGAGCCCATTTATCTTTTTGGATTTTTTCATCAATAAACTCGGCAAGTTTAGGATATTGTTCAACCAAATAAACCGCTTTGGAAAAAGCTCTTTTATAATCAGCATCATATTGTGCATCATCAACATTATAAGGCTTATTTTTAATTTTACCACTTCTAATTATTATTTTAGATTTAACACGATATTTTAGTTCTCTCCAAATAGTTGATCTATGAACTCCTAGTTTTTCTGCTATATCGGCATTAGAATAAATTCTGATTCCGTTTTCATCTTTTTCATTTACTAGTATTTCTATTTGGGCTCTTTGATCACGAGTTAAATGATGATATTGATTTTTATCATTTTTTTCTTTATAATTTTCTTTAGACATATATGTATTACACCTTTCTTTATTTTGCTATAATAAGTGTAATATTTTTATATGTCTTTTTCAATGTCATCTTGTTGCACTTCAAAAAAAAATTTTCCTCTTTAAAGTAGATTGACAAATAAAATAAAAAACTTTAAAATAAGTAATTACCTTGAGGTGAAATATGCAAACAAAAAAAATTTCTTATTTAGTTGGTACTTCTTCTTTTACTAAACAAATGAATATTAATGAAGAAGAGAATGTAGATTTTATTAATAAGCAGCTTTCTTTATCTATTCCGTTGATCACGGGTGTTAAAATAGAAGATAAAAAACAAGTCAAACAAATTTTTGTCGGTAAAGAAATTTCTTTAGATCATATTAATGAAAACAACTATTGGTTACAAAAATACGATATTGCTTTAGAGGAATTGACGGATATTCTTTTACAAGGATTTAAACGAGCTTGTATTTTGAATTTTAAAAAATATGATTCGGTTATAGTTGGAGTTCATGAAAAAGATATTGTTGTTCCAGATTATTATGCTTTGAAAAAAATGATTCTTTTAGAAAAAAAGGAAAATTTTTAAAAAGCTTTTTTTTTGGGAAAAAAAGGCAAAAAAAAATTAAAATTTGGAAAAAACAGATTTTCTTTTTTTAAACATATTGTAAAAAAATGTCGAATATGTTAAAATTTCATATAGAGTAGAGTGGTTAAGATGGATGTGATAGTGTGACTAGGGAAAAAAAACAGCTTCTAGAAAAAGTCATAAATGTCATTCTTAATATATTGATCTTTATTTTTGGAGTATTTTTATTAATTTCTATTTATAATAATATTCAAGTCAATATATTGGGAAATGATTATTCCAGCTTTTTTGGGTACTCCATGTTTGAAGTTCAAACTGGTAGTATGAGCAAGGCGATTGAAGCTGGAGATATGATTGTTGTAAAAAAAGAAAACGATATAGAAATAAATGATATTATTACTTTTAAACAAGGTAATGATTTTGTTACTCACCGAGTCGTCGAGATTTATAATGATACTTTAGTAACTCGCGGGGATGCAAATAATACGAAAGACGATCCAATAACGAAAAGCCAAGTGGTTGGTAAAGTTGTTAAGGTGTTGCCTGGTTTTGGAATTATTCGAAAAATTTTATTTAATCCATTTGTTTTAATTGCTTTAATAGTAACTCTATATTTAATAAGTACAATGTTTAGAAGAGGGAAGAGTATGAAAATAAAAGAATTTGTTTTAAAAATTATTAAGAAAGTTCAAGAAAAGTTAGAAAATACTGATAAATCTGATACAACTGTTTCGCCTACTAAAGCGGCTGAACCTATTATTTTAAAAGATGAAAATGTCGCGGTTAAAGAGGTTCAAGTGAAAGAACCAGAAGTTATGGAAGAGCCAAAGATCCAAGAAGAAGCTAAGGAAATTTTGGAACACAGTTCCCCTGAAGATTTAGATAAAACGATTTTCTTTAGAATGGTTTCTGTGGATAAAGATGATATTCAGAATGACTTTCAAAATTCCTATGAAGAAGAGGAGGAAGAGGAAGAAATAGAAGAACCTATTCCTAAAAGAGTTCAAGAAGAAGTTTTAGAAGATGAAACAACCGATGAGGAAGTAAATAGTAAATTAATGCTTTTACAAAAGAAAAGAAAGAAATGTAAAAATATTATAGAGAAAGTTATTCTTCTAAAAAGTGAAGAATTAGAAGAAATTGTTAAAGTTTTAAATTTGAATCAAGAATATAAAACCAATGAGCCATCTATTAAAGAATACTTTTTAAAAACGTATATTGATGGAAAATATTATAACCATTGTGGAGACGTAAATGTCAGTTATGATAGTAAAAACATGGTTAGTAAAATTGAAAAATTAATGGAAGATACAGGAAGAATACTTTTAGATTCCTATAATGGTAAGGATAGTAAATTTGCTGAGAAAGTTACCAAATTCACAAAAATATTCATGCTTTTACCCACTCTTGAAAAGCTTAGTTTATCTGGTGAATTAAGAACTAGACGAGAAAATTATAAAAAGAAAATTTATCAAATGTTTAAAGGGGATTATCTTACAGCAGAAGAAGCTATGAAAATGGCAAATGAGATTATTAAAATTCAACGTATTTATGCTAAGACGTTAGATTCTATTTTTGAAAAGTTGGAAACAAATACCTTTAAATTAAAATTTACTAAATTAAAAGATCAAAAAATTTATGGAGTTTCTGTTGAACATAATCTTTCATTCAGTAAAGTTTATAGTGATTATATTGTTGACAAAACTTATCAAGAAGGAATTATTGCTGAAGATAAAGCTTTAGTTTTAGCGAATATGTTATTAATTACTTTAGCTAAAGATATGCTTGCTGGTGATTTTGAAAAGAAATATATGTTATATGTTCCAGAAAGTTTGTATGAAAAAGAAAATAAATTAAATCAATTTTTCAATCTTTTAAATGATGAATATGCCAAACATTCAATAATTATTTTAGTTAAGTATAATGAAATAGATGGAAATAAAACTATTATTAAGAATTTCATGAAAGAAGGATTTGTCTTTGCTATGGCATTAGATAAAACAGAAGTACCTAAGGAAAAAGATTTAAAATTCTTCTATTTAATGAATTATATTGTTTTGAATGAAAAGAAAGAAACGAGTAAGCTAGTTAAAAAACTTCCTAAAGATCTTCCAGCAGTTGTTCTTTATGATGATGTAGCTAGTAAAATTGCTCAATCAGGAGGGGAGAAGTAATGAATACCTTTTTAAGATTTTTTTACGAATTTATTTCAGTATTCTTTGATGGATTTTTAATGATTTTTAAAGGATTGTTTGAAGGAATCATTAAAATGTTTAATGTTGGTGAGTATGCAAAAGTAATTGGCAGTTATAAAGGCTCTTTTAATGGAGCCGAATGGCTTATGGTTGTCGTTGCAGTTATTTTTCTTTTAGCTGTTTTGGCTTTAATTGGTCTTCTTATTTTCTTTATTGTGAAAAAGTTTATTCGAAAAGCAAGTAATAATTTGAATAAAGAAGAACTTTTAGAAGAAATTGGTTCTTTAAATGAACAAGTACGAAAACTTATGAAAGAAAAAGATGAACTTATGGCTATGAAAGTTTCTCAATTAGGATTAAATCCTGAAGAAGAAGGACAAGAAGAAAATAATGAATCTGAAAAACCAGAAGAAGAGTTAGCAATTCAAGGTATTAGATTCCCTAAATTAGTTTCAATTGATGAACAATATGCTGATTATCGAGTAAAGAAATATGATAATAATTATACATTAGAAGAATTAATTGATGCATTTAGATGTTTCTCTGCTAGTAGATTACATTTATATTATGATTATTCTATATTAAGACCATTTTTTGCAGGACTTGCTTGTGGTAAATTAATTATTTTACAAGGTATTTCTGGTACTGGTAAAACATCACTTGCTTATGCTTGGGGAAAATTTGTGAAACAAGATTCTTGTGTATCATCAGTTGAACCTTCATGGAGAGATAAGTCAGATTTTTTAGGATATTTTAATGAATTTACTAAAAAGTTTAATGAAACAAGAGCATTAGGAGAAATTTATACAGCATCTTTTGATGATGATGTACATACTATTATTCTTGATGAAATGAATTTAGCGCGTGTTGAATATTATTTTGCAGATTTACTTTCAATTCTTGAAATGCCAAGTAGAGATGAATGGATTGTAGATTTAGTACCTAGTGCTTGGCCTAACGATCCTAAAAAAATAATTAATGGTAAAATAAAACTTCCAGGAAACTTATGGTATATCGGTACAATTAATAATGATGATTCTACATTTATGGTTACTGATAAAGTATATGACCGTGCAACGCCAATTGATATAAATACAAAAGTAGCACCATTTAAGTGTCGTGAACAAGATCCAGTAGATATTAATGCAAGTTTTCTTGATTCATTATTCTTAGAAGCTACTGAAAAGTATCCGGTATCTGCTAAAGGTTTAGAAGCAGTTTCTGAAATAGATAACTATGTTATTGAACACTTTAGAATTGCTTTTGGTAACCGTATTATGAAACAATTAAATATATTTGTTCCAGTATATGTAGCATGTGGTGGAAAAGAATTAGAAGCAATAGATTACTTTATTGCTAAGAAAATACTTAGAAAATTTGATCAATTAAGTGTAGCACTTATTAGAGATGAAATAGATCCATTTATTGCATATC
>CALVPL010000144.1 GCA_944351315.1 uncultured Bacilli bacterium
AAGATATTACAGCAAGTATGACGAGTTATTACTGCCTATTATCAATGATTTGCTTATAAAGAAATTATAAAACTTAGTGGTGAAATTTCAATTAATGATATGGTGAAATTTCTAAAAATGATTAACAAAACAAGGATTTTATTTGACAGGAACTTAAAAATTTAGTATAATTTTAATCGCTTAGAAGTTTGGCAGCGAAATCCTATTTATAATGTGTAACTAAACAAGTTTGTTCACGAGTATAATCTGCCATTAGAAAGTGTTAGTAGTTACTCCCTATAAACTAGTATTTCAAATAACTTTTAGCAAAATGGAAAGGAGAAAAAAATATGGCAAGATATACTGGACCTCAATATAAAAAATCTCGTCGTTTAAATTTTTCGACTTTAGAAAATGGCAAAGATCTTGCACGTCGTCCTTATGCACCAGGAATGCATGGAACGAATCGTCGTAAAAAATTAAGCGAATATGGTGTTCAATTACAAGAAAAACAAAAGGTTCGTATTTTATATGGCTTAAATGAAAAACAATTCCACAGAACATTTGATAAAGCTTCAAACATGAGTGGAATTACTGGTGAAAATTTACTTTTCTTACTTGAAAGTCGTTTAGATAATTTAGTTTATCGTATGGGACTTGCAAATACTCGTCGTGGAGCTAGACAATTAGTAAACCATGGTCATATTACTGTTAATGGCAGAAAAGTAGATATTCCTTCTTATACTTGTAAACCTGGTGATGTTATTGCAGTTAAAGAAAATTCTTTAAATCATCCAGCTATTTTAGCAAGTTTAGAAGCTACAAATACTACTAAAGCTTTTGTAGAATTCGATAAGAAGAAAATGTCTGGTACTTATTTAAGACGTCCAGATCGTTCTGAATTAAATCCAGAAATCAATGAAGCATTAATTGTAGAATATTACAACCGTTAAAAAGCAATTCGTTGCTTTTTTTTTAATTCTTATGTATAATTTTATTAGGGTGAAAAAAATGGATAAATTAATAACTTTTGTCAAAGAAAACAAAAAGAAAACGATTCTTATAGGATGTATTATTCTACTCGTTATCATTTTTCTTATTGTTGGTAGTGTTGTACTTGTTCAAATTTTTAAAAGATATGATTATCATGAAATTGAAAACATCATGGTAACCAGTACAAAAGAATATTTGCAAAAAAATAGTTTTTTACTTCCTACTTCAGAAGAACCAGAAACGGTTATTGATGCTTCTAGTTTAATTTCAGAAAAATATATGAAAGAATTTTCTAAATTAAGTAAAGATCCTTCTTGTACCGGTGAAGTTAAAGTAAGTTATAATAATAGTTTTATTCGTTATGAACCTCAGCTTGCATGTCAAAATTACTCTTCTATCTCTTTAAAAGATACAATCTTAAATAATGAAGAAATCAAAGAAGATGATGATGGACTTTATCAATTAAATACTTTTTATACCTATCGGGGAGAATATGTGAATAATTATTTGAATTTTGCTGGAGATAGTTTCCGAATTTTAAAATTTGATGATGAGAAAATGTATTTGATTTTAGCAGATACAGCCAATGAACTAGAACAAGCTATTTATGACGATCGATATAATGAAATGATTCATAGTAATCGCGGATATAACAATTTTGAATCAAGTCGTATTGAGGAAAATTTATTGGGAATTTATGATAGTTTTTTTGCTAATTACAAAAACTATTTAGTACCTATGGATGCTTGTACTCATACTAGAAGTGAGACAGATTTTAATAATACGGGCGAGATTGAATGTACCACTACTTATAAAACCCCTATTTCTCTTCTATCTACTTATGATTATATTAATGCTTCTATTGATCCTTTATGTAAAACGATTACTTCTGGAAATTGTGCCAACTATAATTACTTAGCTAAGGCAACAAATAAATGGTGGCTTTTAAATGGAACAAATGAAAATAGTTATGAAGTATATGCTGTAAATATTCGAGGTGCTATCAACTTAGAACATGCTAATACAAAAAAATACTTGCGTGTTGTCATAGCCATTCCAAGTGATGTGTTATATAAACAAGGTGATGGCACGGCTTCTAATCCTTATGAATTTTATTTATTTTAAAAAGAAGTTTGTACATGAAACTTCTTTTTTTAATTAAACCATAAATTTGAAACATAGACATTACTGCTTAAAGGCGGTGGATCTGGCATATCAATTTTTGCTAACATTGGCAGTGGAATAGATGAGCCAAAAACAAGAGCAATTCCTTTTCTAAGAGTTTTTAATCTTTCTAGTTCCTCTCTGGTAATACTAGAGGTTATCGCATCAATCATTTTATAGTCTTCAGGATGGAAAATCCGAAAAACTAAAAAATTCGAACATTGAGATAAAGCTGTTTTGGATAGTTCACTTGGCCGTTGCGTAATAAAGCCCATTAAAACTCCATATTTTCTTCCCTCTTTTGTAATGCGATCAAAGATATTATAGCCAATTACTTCAGCATCACGATCGTTATTTACATAACGATGAGCTTCTTCTAAAATAATATTAATTGGAAAAGAACCACGATTTTCTAAGGAAGTTGCAAAATCAAAAAATAACTTAGAATACAGTTTGGTCAAGATTTTGGCAAACCGATCTTCCATAGAATCTAAATTGACATTGACAATCTGGGCTGTCTCGCCATTTTCAGCTCGAAAGAGATTCTCCACATAATCTTTTTTACTGATTACATTAGGAAATTCAAAAAACTTTTTATAAGGTCCTTCTATTATTTGATGCAAATGAATTCTTAGAGTTACTGCTCGTTCATACATGGAAACACTATTGTAAATTCCTTCAGATAAAAGAGCAAATTCTAATGCATCATATATATCTTCTAAAGTGTATACAAGATTTGGTACAACTCCATGATATTCTTTATTCTCTTTAAATTGCGTTAAATAATCGATGACTTTTGAAATAGCATTAATTTTTCCTTGATCGTCAATATTTAAACATTGTCTTATTGTTCTTGTGTAGCCGAGTTCTTTAATTTGACTATTTTCATTTAAATCATCGGTATGATATTTTGCCAGAATGGAAAGAACTTGATCTCTAATTTGACTTGCCTCTTTTCCACTTGACAACACTTCTAAAAGACAACTTGCTATAATGCTATTTTTATACTGAATTGCTCCTGGATCTTCACTTTTAAAAATACCTACATATTGTAAAGTTTTTTCTAAAATAGGAATTAAGAAAGGATCTTCCACATTTAATAAAATAGCTAGATCATCGGCATCTAAAAAATATGGTGGAATGGTAATCACATTTGCAATATCATCTCTTTTATTTTGAAAATTTTTTATATGAATTCCTGGAATATTGGGCAGATTTTTAAAAGCATTTTGGTATTCTCCATAGACATCAAATAAAATAATATGAGCATTTTTTGGAGGAATTTCACTATAATAAAAAATGTTTTGAATAAGTCTTGCTACTCCACAAGATTTTCCAAATCCCGAATTACCGATGATAGCAAAATGATTGGAAAAAAAATCGTTTAAATCAACTGTTACTTTAAAGTTATCATATAAAGTGGATGAACCTATTAATAAAGTATCTTTATTGTGAAAGTTTTGATTTCCTATAAACGTTTGGAGTTCTTGAGCATTAACTATTCTGGGTGGATTTTGTAATCTTGGGGCTTGATAAATTCCAGTTATAAATTTGCCATTTAAAATTTCACCAATTAGCATAATACTAAAACTTTCTTTTGTAATTTCTATAATTTTTCCTATAATTATTCTATTTTGTTCTGTAAAAGATACATGAATTCCTTTTAAATATAAAGGAATTTGTCCACTTATATTTTCTATTACTACTGTATTCTCGTCCGCATTTATTATTTTTCCAAACATAATTATCCACCTTTTATTCTTGTACTCATTGTATCATAGAATTTTAAAAAAGACAATTTGCGAAAGAAAAAAAGAAGGTTTTTTGCCCTCCTTATTTAGAATAGAATTCCACCTAGAATAATTGCAAGTAAGATATATAAAACCAAAATGATGAATGCACCATTACCATGATTACATCCACATCCTGTCTCTACATTTTTTTTGCAGCAATTCATAAGGCACCTCCTTTATTAAAGACTAAATGAATGCTCCTACAATTAAGATTAGTAAGATGAATAATACCAAAATGATTGCAGGTCCAAGTCCATTTTCACGACAGCAGTTCATAAACTCCCTCCTTTTATTTGTCTTTTCAATATAGTTTATGGTTAATTTTTCAATTGGTGCATACATATAAAACTTGTATTTCTTAAAGTGAATTGATATAATAAATATGTTTTAACGATGGGAGTGAAAAAATGAAAAACAAAACAAAAAAAATCGTCATTCTTGGGGCTTGTACCTTACTTTTATGCGGATGTGGAAAAACAATTCCTACTCTATCTGATGGTAGTCAAGCTGTAGTAAGTTTTAATGAAGGAACAGAAAGTATTTCAGCCGATCAACTTTATGCAAAAATGAAAGAAAATTATTCTTTAAATGCTATTATTTCTTTAATGGATACAGAAATTTTAGAGCAAAAATATGCCGATGATTTAGAAGATGCCAAAGAAGAAGCTGAAAATACTATTAAATCTATGATTGATACTTACGGTGAAACAACAGTTATCTCTTATTATGGTTCTGTTGATGCTGGAAAAGAAACTATTTATTTAGGTACTTTAAGAAATAAAGCAATTTTAGATTATGGAAAATCTTTAGTTACTGAAGATGAAATTAAAGGCTACTACGATAAAAATATTTATGGCGATGTTACTGTAGATCATATTTTAGTAAAAACTGGTGTAACAGATGAGACTTCAGAAGAAGATAAAGAAAAATTAGAAACCGAAGCTAAAAATGAAATCAATGAAATTATTGAAAAATTGAATGCAGCTGAAGATAAATTAGCTACTTTTAAAGAATTAGCCAAAGAGTATTCTGACGATGAAGCTACAAAAAATAACGGTGGAAGTTTAGGAGCTATCAATACAGGAACTTTATCTAGTTCTTATGATGAAATTTTAAAAGCTGCTCGTAACTTAAAAGATGGTGAATACTCTACTTCTGTAATTACTACAAGTTTAGGTTATCATGTTATCTTTAGAGAAAGCAGTGCTGAAAAACCTGCCTTAGAAGATAAAAAAGAAGAAATTACAGAAACTTTAGCCAATCAAAAAATTTCTGAAGATCAAACAATTCAAGTTACAGCATTAGATGAATTACGTAAAGAATATGGTATGAAAATTAATGATTCTGATATTGCTAAAAAATATTCTGATTATATTGCAAATCAAATTGCAAGTATTAAAGCAAATTCAAGTAGTAACTAAAAAAATGGCGAGATTAGCCATTTTTTTTATGATTCAAAAGCTTGATCAATTTCTTCTTTTTTGTATCCTTTTTGATATAAACGCATTTTTATTTGATAATCTAAAGCACTTCCAGCATATTTTTTCGAAAGTTTTTGCTTTAATTTTTCTTTTTCTTTTAAAAGAATATTTGGATCATTTTCTTCGGATAGATTAGCTAGAGGTTCTGCTATCATCTCTTCATTATAGCCATGAAGAAACAAATATTGCTTTAGTTTATTTTTAAACATCATGGAACTTTCTTTTTTTCGTTCCCGAAGTCTTTTTTGAATAATTTTGTTTATTTTTTCTTCCCAGATTGTCGACTCTATTTCAAAAACTTTCTTTCCTTCGATTCCTAATTGTTTTAGTTCTTTTTGAATTTTATAAGGTCCATCAGTTGTTAAGGCAATTTTATCATGCAGAAATACTTCTTCATACTGCTCATCATTAAGATATCCTTCATTCGTTAGTTTTTGGATGGTATGATCAATATCTTTTTTTGAAAATTCTGCTTTTTTTAAAAACTTTTCAATTTCTAAAGAAGAACGCATTTTCCGGTTTAAAAATTGCAGAGCTTTATAATAAGCATCTAAGGTTTGGTTTTCTGCTTGTAATTTTTCTAATTCTTTTTCTGTAAATTGTTTTTTGAGTAATAAAGAATATTTTAAAACGATAGCATCATAAAAAGAATAGGATTGATTCTTCTCTAATATCACTGAATAAATATTTTTCTTTTCTTTTTTCCATTTTATTACTTTCATGAGTACCCCTCCAATTAAAGTATAGAAAATCTGCCAAAAAAAAGCAAGTTTTTCACTTACTTTATCGGAATCTCAATAGTAACATCACTTAAAGGATACGTTACACATGGATGAATATATTTGTTTTCTTGATCTTTTATTCGAACAGAAGCATTTTCTGTTTTTACTTCTCCACTTAAAAGTTTACTACGGCAAAAACCACATTCTCCGACTGTACAATGAACTAAAGTTTTTACTCTTCCCTTTTCCATACTTTCTATTAATGTTTCATTGCCATGGCAAGGAATTGTAATTGTTTTATCTAGCATTTTAATAGTTAATTTAAAGGTTTCATTTTGTAAGTCTATTGGAATTTCGCGAAAAATATCATGACGAATAAATTTATTTGGAACATCTAATTTTTTAAAAACTTCATTTAAAGAAAAATACATCGCTGGTGGTCCACTTACAAAAATGCTTTTTTCTTCTAAATTTTCTTTTAATAGTTTTTCTTCATCAATAAATCCATAGGCATAATCATCACGTTTTTGTTCGCTTAAAACATAGATTACTTTTATTTTAGGATTCCTTGAGACAATTTCATCGATTTCTTTTTTGAAAATTAAATCAAATTCACTTTTAGCTCCGTAAAATAAAGTTAATGAATCGATAGACTCTTTAAAGTGATCGTTTTGTAAGTAAGACATAAAAGGAGTGATTCCACTTCCGCCCGCGATAAATACCATTTTTTTTGAATCTCTAAGTGGCTGATAAGTAAAATGGCCAAATGGACCTAAAATAATAAATAAATCATTTAACATACATTCTTCATGCATATACTTTGAAACAATTCCATTTTCTACTTTTTTGATCGTGATACGATAGTAAGAACGATTTTTATCACATCCACTAATGGAATAAGCTCTTTTAAAGGTTCTGCCATCTTTTTTGATTGCTAAAGTAACATACATTCCTGGTAAAAATGGTGGCATTTTTTCTTGGTCTACTGGTTGTAGATAAAAAGATTTGGTATCTTCGGTTTCTTTTTCGATTCTTGCAACTTTCACTTTAATTTTTGAAGGATGCAAAATAGAAACCAATTCATTTACTCGATAGGTAGTTGGATTTTCTATTTTGGCTTTATTTATCTCTTTTTCTCTTTCTTGGCCTAAATTTTTAAATTTAAGCATATCTAATTTTTGACTTACTCCTATTTTAAATTGTTTCATTTTTCATCTCCCCAAAAGTTTTTAAAGCTTCTTGTTCCCCATTTAAATAAGCTGAACTATATCCAGAAAGTCTTGAACTAAAACCACCACAGAAACGTAAATTTTTAATATACATTTCATTAGGTTCGTTCATCACTCTTGGCAATAGATTGGCATATCCGGAAGCTAAATAACCATATATAACTCCATCTGGATGGCCTGAGTATCTAGCAAATGTTACTGGTGTTGCTACTTCTATTTCTTCAATTGCTTCATGAATATTGACGTTGGTTGCTTGTTCAAAAGAGGCAACCATATTTTCAGCAATTTTTTCTTTGATTTCATAATAATTTTCTGCAGTTACTACTTGATCAAATGCATCATTAAATAATAAACTTGTTAAACACATAATGGATGTGCCTTCGCGATTATTTTGTAAAGTAGCTACTAAATTTCCATTATATAAAGAATGCATTCTTTTATATTCTACATTACTATTTAAAGTGTGATAGATAAAATATGAATAATGATTTAAACCCAATTCTTCCATGGTTTTGTTAAGTCCTAGATAAACGCATAACCCCCGAGCTCCCAATGCTTGAGAACTTAAATACTTTTTAGCTTTATCAGGAACTTTTTCTGGAGCAATAAGTTTGGTATATACTTCGTGAGGTGAAATGTTTGCGATGATATGATTCGTTAAAAAACGACGATTGTCTTCTATAACAACTCCACAGACAGTTTCATTTTCGACCAAAATTTCTTTTACTGGAGAAAGATATTCTAGTTTTCCTCCTAAAGAGGTAAATTCTTCACTTAAAGCAAGAGATATTTCATGGCTTGTATGTTGAGGAATAACTGGAGCATTTGTAATATACGAATAGATCATCGAAGCATAATGCACAAAACTTAAATTTTCAGCAGGACTTCCTAAATAACTCCAATATGTAGTTAAGATTTCTTGAGCTTTTGAAGGCATCTCAATTTTTTCTAATACTTTTTGAACTGAATAAGGTGCTACTACCATAAAATTTGGAAATTTCTCCATTAAAACTTTAGTATCGGGATGACCTTTTGTCTCATTTAAATATGCAAGGGCTTGTTTAGTTTCTTCACAAAGATCGAAAAAGCGAAGCATACTGGCTGTACTATTTGGAACATATTTTTCCATTTGGGCTAAAAATGCTTTTTTTCCAACAGGCATAGTGTATTCTTCATGGGTATCTAATGTATACACTGAAAAGGTTTCTTGAATAGGAATCATGGTTATTTTATCTGTGATTCCTAATCTTTCTAAAAGCTCATAGACTTCTCCCTTATTTTCTATCGTGCCATACTCACATAATTCATGTAAACTTGCATCAAATTCAAATCTTCCTCTTTTAAATGAAGATGCGAATCCGCCTGGAACTCTTCCCTTTTCTAATAATAAAACTTTTTTTCCTTTTTTTTGTAATGTTAATGCTGCGACTAAGCCACCATTTCCTGCTCCAATAACTACTACATCATATGTATTGTTTTCCATAAAACCCCTTCCTATCTTAGATTAGTATATCATAATTTTTCCAGAAAAAAAACAACATTCAATCACGAATATTGTCAGATATTTTCTCTTAATTTTCGAAAAATTTCTAAATGTAAATACTCATCTTCTAAAATTCTTTTTATGATGTCTTTTACGAAATTATCTTCGATGACAGTTAAAACCATTTGATAATTATAAATAGCTTGTTGTTCTTCTTCAATGTTTATTTCTAAAATGGTTGGCAAATCCATATCATAATAGACAAAATCGCTATTCCAATAAGTTATTTCATGGCATTCTGTATTGGCATAGATAGGCATTTTTCCTAAAGCCTTAATTAGTTTGCCAAGTATTTCTAAATGATGCATTTCTACAATGGAAATTTGTTTTATGATGGCAACGATTTCTGGATTTTCTAAAACCATTGTTTCATAGCTATATTGTAAAACTGCTGTAAGTTCACTTTCGTTAGATGCATATAAATGACTAATTATTTTAGCTAATTCGTCCGATTTTTTTTCAACTCGTATTTTAGGATAAGGTTTATTTATTTGACATTTCATATCTTCACCTATTAAAGTATATGAAAAATCTTTTTTTATATTTGTTTTTTGTTTAATAGATCTGGTTAAATCTTTTTGAGATCATGTTTTTTATTATTATTTCAATACATTACCTTTAAATTAAAAAAAATTACTTTTGTACCTACAAACACATTATTTGTGAAACAAAAGTAATAATCCTCTTAATCTTTATATTCTTTTCTCATTTCAAGAGGTGTCCACCCATTATTTAACCATATTCTCGTATTATTATATATATCAGTTAAATAATTTAATATTTCTTGCATATTTTCTTCTGTTATTTCTATCCCATAATCTTCTAGCATATTAAATGTTTCTCCAATAAATGTATTACCTAATTTATACATTTTTGAAATTGTTAAAATAATTTCTTCTACTAACTCATCTGAGATACCTTTTTCTTTCAAGTATTTTTTAAAATTTCTTTTTGAATTATTATCTTCATAATAATCACTATCTAAATACTTAAGCAATTGATCTATCTTTATTGGTTTTCTTTTTATTGTCGTTTGCCTATTAATAATATCACTCATAATTGGTGCAAATGTATCATTATCCAGTATAGAATTAACAAAATAGAAATTATGTTTGGTATGAATATCTGCTATATTATCATATCTATCGCAAAAAAATAATGAATTATTAGGAATATCTAAATCTTTGCCGTTTCCATAGTATAAACTATAATAGTAATCTAATTCTCCATAAGATACTACACCATATAATTCAACCATCGACTTAACTAAATTATAAGCTTTAGTATTTTCAGCTATTATCTTTTCAAACTTATTTAAATCTATTTTCTTTATAGTATTATAAACATCATCTGTCATAGAAACATAGAACTTATTATTTCTTTTAAATAGAAAAACAATACCTAACATATAAAGAAAATGATACTCTTGTATACTAATTTCATTATTTTGGATAGTTCCGTTATTAGCTACTAATTCTTTTAATAACTTAAACTCTTTATCCACAAATCTTTCAATAACTTCAGACAATTTTTTTTCATTTGTAAGTGTGTTATATATAATTTTAACAAGCTCTTTTTTTGGTTTATTACTTAACCTATTAATAAGAAATAATTCGCCTATGTGTTTTAAATCTTTTACTGTTAGGGCATCAAGTAATTCTTTTAAATTTTTAACAATTGGAATATTAGCTGCATTTTGTAAATTAAATTGTTCTTCGGTTAACATTTCTTTTAACATATTTTTAATAATTTCTTTAATTTCTGTCGGAATATAATAAGAATAGTGAGTTTTATTTTGATAGATAAAAATTAATAAAGACTCTATATCCTGGTCGTATCCTGACATCCATTCAGAATTTTCGTGTTCAAGTAATCTCAAAAAATACATTTGAGTCAAAGGATCATCTTTAGAAATATCTAAACACATTTTAAAATCTTCAATAATATAGTCTCTTAATTCATTTACATTTTCTAATTCGTATTCTTTTAATTTTTCGTTTATTATATCTTTATCTAACAATTTTAATGACGATAATAAATCTAATTTTTCTTTTTTTATTAAATACTTCTCATATTTCATATTATTCTCCTACCTCATACCTTTCCATTAATTCTTTAGCCAACTTTTCTCCTTCTTTAGTAAATGTAACTGATTTATTTTTGTATTTTCTCGGAAATAGATAACCTTTATCTGTTAATTCATTAATAGCATCAAAGGAATACCCTTTCCAAGATTTTTTAAATATATCTTTATTCAGATTATTATTCTCATCGTAATACAAACCTTCTTCTTCCCAAGAAGTCAGATACATTAACAGTAATGTTAATTCTTCAATATTCTTTTTCATAAATACTACTCACTTCCTCTTAATCTAAATTCACATCATTAACATACTCTATAAAATCAAGTGGAATGTTAACTATTTTACCATCTTTACTTAAAGTATTTAATGAGAATCTGAACGATATTTCATTATCATTTTTAGTATTATATCACATTTTCGCAAAGAATATATAATATTAAATCCCATTTTTGTGCTTTTTTTGGGTGATTTAATCACACTTTTGTCAGATCAATGCTGAAATTTACTGTAATTCAGCTTATGTAGGTCAGTACATTTTAGCATATCATTTTTTCTGTTTTATAATTTGTAATCAACTCTTTTTTTATTACCGTTGTTAATTTAAATCTGAAGTGCAACACTTCAACATTGAAAAAGACATATGAATAATCTATAATATCTTTTCGTCGAAAAAGAAAGGAAAATTCATATGTCCGACACAAATATTACACTAAAAATCAAAGAAAATCAATACCATCATTTAACAATAGAGGATCGTATAACTATCGAATCACTTATTAATCAAAAAAACTGTTTAATAATTATTCTATACGTTCAATATAATTTAAATTTGTCTTATTAATTTCCAATATTTTATTTGTAATATTTACCATTTAAATCTATTCTTTCTTTCCTAAACACTAAAAAAGTACCAACTTCTTTAGAAATTGATACTTATATATTTAAGCCTCAAACCATAAAAGTTCGAGCGGATTTCCCTATGGCGCCTTGAGGGGTTAGATAATGAACCCAAGATTAAGTCAATACCATCATCTCAGTACAGTAACAATATACCATACATTTTTACAATAGTGAACAATTTTTTAACAATATTCTAACCACTAATATAACAAATTTTGTTATAAAATATTTTTAATAAATATATAGCTGTTCGCTTGTTTTTTAATACATTCAATAG
>CALVPL010000145.1 GCA_944351315.1 uncultured Bacilli bacterium
TTAGCAATGAATCTTAAAGCCACCTTATCACGTAAAATAGAGGAATTTTCACAAGCTAAACGAAGTTGCTCCTTTTTTAAAGGATCATCTTGACTGGCAATCAATCTTAATATCTCCTTATCAGCTAATATATCGGGATTTTCACAGGCTAAACGAATTTGTTCCATTTCCCAACAACTTTCTTGCTCAGTTATTAACATTAAAGCTTCTTTATCCTTCAGTATATTTGGATTTTCACAAGACCTTATAAATTCTCGGTAACACATAGTACTCTTTTTCCAATTAAACATCTGTACTAAACATTTCAATTCTTCAAAAGATACTTTAGATTTCATCTGCATAATAAAATCATATTTATTATCCGTTGGAAATGGATATAAAAACAGTTCTATAATTTCTTCTGACTCCTTTAAGATTTCAAAATATTTTGGCTTTAATTGACTTTCTAAAACCTTTTCTAATACTCCTTTTGACAATTTTATCTTTTTTTCTTTAAGAAATTTCATTAACTCATAAATATTACCATAAGTCATTTTTCTTTCTCACTTTCTTTTTTTGCTATTTTAATTCATTTCTTTTAAAAAATCTACAAGTAAATGAAAATGCATTCCATTACTTGCTTTAATAAGTATGACATCTCCCTCTTGTAAAAAGCTTTGTAAATTCATTTTTAAAGACTCTTGATCTTCAAAATAAAAGATTTTTTGTGAATTCATATTTTTTTCTAAAGCTTTTTCTTTAATATATCGCACTTCTTTTCCTTGTAAAAATAAAGCATCCAATTTTAAAATTTCTTCTAAAGATCCTATTTTTTGATGAATTTCTTTCGCATAATCTTCCATCTCTAAAATATCTCCTAATACAGCAATATGTCTTTTTCCAGGATATTTTAAAAGAGTTTTTAAAGCACTTTCAACAGCTTCTAAATTAGAATTATAAGAATCATCAATTAATGTAATCGCATTTTTTAAATGAAAAAACTTCATGTGATTTTGTTCTGTATTTAAAGATTCCAAACCATGCTTTATTTTGTTTAATGGAATTTCTAGTAAAGATCCAACCGCAATTGCTAATAAAGCATTAGAAACAAAGATCTCTCCCATTAATGGAAGTTCAATGGTTTCCTTTTCTTCTTTATAAGAAACTTCAAATCGTGTTTTTCCTTTCGTTACTTCAATATTTTTGGCTTCTACAACTGCTTCTTTAGTAATACTACAGCCCACGATAGGATGATTTTCTAAATGAAGTTTTTCTAATAAATCATTATCTTGATTAATGACTAAAGGAGTTTGTTCTTTCATACCTTTCAAAATTTCTAATTTAGCTTTTAAAATATTTTCTCTAGAACCCAATATCCCAATATGAGCCGTTCCAATATTTGTAATCACTGCCATTGTAGGTTTAGCAATAAAAGAAAGTTTTTCAATTTGGCCAAAATCATTCATTCCCATCTCTAAAACCATAGCTTCTTCATCTTTATAACTCAAGATATTTAAAGGTAACCCAATTTGACCATTTAGATTTCCTGGCGATTTTAAAACTTTATATTTTTCTTCTAAAACAGAGGCAATCATATCTTTCGTACTTGTTTTTCCAACACTTCCAGTAATTGCAATAACAGGTATATCAAGTTGTTCTCGGACATATGTTGCCAAATCTTGTAAAGCTTTAACACTATCTTCTACTAATAAAATTGTATAATTCGTTTCATCATCAATTTTTCCTTGAAAAGAATCTAATAGACAAGCACTAGCCCCTTTTTCTATTGCTTCTTTCCAAAAAGTATTCCCGTCAAAAGAATCACCTTTAATTCCAACATAACAATCGCCTTTTTGAATCGTTCTTGTATCTTTTGAATACGATTCAATAACCAATTGATCATTTCCACAAAGTAAAGATCCATTACAAATTTCTAAAATCTTTTTAACTGTTAATTTCACAAAATCACCTTCTATACATATAGTATACATTTTTTCTCGCTTTTTTCTAGTCTCTTTTGTAAAATTCTGTTAAGATGAAAAAAAAGGAGAGTCCATATGTTAGAACCAAATAAAATGAATCAAGTCATTGCAAAAATAACCAGCAAATTTGCCGAGTTATACAGTTATTTTCCTGAACGCGAAAAAACAGGAATTGAATACAATGGCTCGATTAAAATTGAAGATGAATTAAGAATGGGATATTGCTTACATTTTGCCGCTTTATTAAAAGAAATTTTTCCTGAAGGTCATATTATTTGGGGAAATGTAATTGATCATTATATTTTCTATTATCAGCAAAATTTTTATGATTATCGTGGACTCATTTATCACGATCAAGAAAGAATTGAAATTCTGCCTAACCACTTTATACCTCTAACAGACTTAAAAATTACTCCGGTGCAAAATGTTTCTTTAGAATTTCTTCAAGCCAACACGATTTATTCTGAACAAGATCCAATTTGGCATCAAATCAAACCAATTCTCATAGATACTGCAAAAGAAGAAATTGAAAAAGTAAAAACCAATTTAAGTCGTTAAAAAAAGTTCTCAAAAATTGAGAACCTTTTTTTATAATAAAGCAATTCTTCTTTTTATTTCATCCATGCCAAGTATTTCCATAATATCTTTTAAATTAGGTGTTCTAGAACTTGTCGTTAAAGCAACTCGAATTACCGTAGATACATCCGCGACATTTCCTTTATAATTGTCTGGATTTTTTTTATATTCTTTCATATTAGAAGCATAGCCAAGTTCATCACATAAAAGTTTTACTTTATTAAACCATTCATCATTATCATCTCTAATATCATAATATTTATCCATATACACTTGCAAAATATGTTTAATTTCTTCTAAATCTGTTATTTTTTGAAAGTCATAAGAAACATTAGTAAAATTTTCTTTAAACATATACCAAATATTTTGTTTTACTTCACTATACATTGCAAAATCTTTTCTTGGTTTTTCACTTTCTCTTTCAATATTTAAAGTACGAATCGCGACATCTTTTTCTTTTTCTAACAAATTAGCAAACTCTTCATCATATACTTTAGCCCATTCTAAGGTATTTTGATAAACCTCTACAGCAGATAAAGTACTAAGATAATTTTTCGAAATATTTAAAAGTTTTTCCATATCAAATAAAGCTCCACTCGTACTCATTTTTGAAAATTCTAAAGTAAATTCATTAAGATCTTTAGTTGGATTTTCTAAATACCATTCTTCAAAATTTGAATTTAAAAGAGTCATTAAATAAAGCTCTACTGCTTTAACAGGAATACCTTTCTCTGTATAATACAAAACATTTGCTTCAGGATCTTTTCTTTTACTAATTTTTCTTTTCTTACCATCTTCTTCTTTTTGAATAGTAGCTAAATGTGCATATTTAGGTGGTTCATAACCTAAAGCTTTAAAAAGTTCAATATGAAAAGGTAAACTACTAATCCATTCATCTCCACGAGTTACATGAGTTGTATGCATCAATGTATCATCAACTGCATGAGCAAAATGATAAGTTGGTATGCCATCTTGTTTTAATAAAATATGATCCATATCATTCTCAGGAATAGAAATTTCCCCTTTAATACAATCTTTAATTACTACTCTTCTTAAAAAATTTCCATGACTTTTTAAACGAATTGTATAAGGAATACCTGCCCGTACTTTTTTTACAGCTTCTTCCATACTCATATTTCTTTCTTTACTCGCCCATGGTCCAAAAATTCCGATTCGAGATTTAATAGCTTTTTGCTTTTCCGTAATTTCTTCTTTTTCTTCTTCTGTTAAAAAAGAAGGATAAGCTAAATCTTTAATGAGTAAATCTTTTACAAAAG
>CALVPL010000146.1 GCA_944351315.1 uncultured Bacilli bacterium
GATTGGGTAAGGAGGAAGTTATGAACGAAAAATTATTTTTTCAATTAATTATAATCATTCTTGTCGTTTTATATGGCGATAAGAATGAGAAAAGACGCCACTAGAAGTAGCGTCGAAACCATTGGCGTTACCCAATATGGGTAACACTTACATATATAATATACCAAAAATTTAAATAAATTACAACCAATTTTAAAAAAGAAGAATAGATTAGTTCTATTCTTCAATTAAATCAACATGTATTTGACCATTAAATATTTTTCCTTGATCATAGTTTTGTGGTTCTCCGGTACCATGTAATGTAAAGTCTACACTATATGTTTGTGTTGTATTCGGAGCAACTACTACTCTTGTTGCAAATGTATAATCACTGGTTGGTGCTGTAGTCCAATCTTGAGTGAATCCAGCATTATCACTAGTAACTCGATACCAGAAATTATCTGAAGTAAATGTATTTTCATTTACAGTCCAACTTAAATTGTAATATAATGTTTGGTTAGTAGTATTTTGAACTGTAAAGCCAATACTTGGAATTGTGGTATTTAGACCTTGTCCTGTTTGATCATCAGGATAAATGTTTTCAGCTACAACATCATCGGTACTATCAAAGACAACTATCAAATTAGCAGTAGTAAAGTCCATGCCACCGTTGCCTTCTTGGCTTGTTCCACCACCATTATCATTGATATTAGCATTTGTACAATTTGTATCACAGACATTATCTTTGTCGGTATCGCAGTTTATATCACAAATGCCATCACCATCTAAATCTAGGTCTAAATCTTTTATACCATCGCCATCAATATCTCGGTCAAAATCAACTATGCCATCACCATCGATATCGATATTTAAGTCTGGCCAGCCATCGCTATTTGTATCACAGTTTATATCACAAACGCCATCACCATTAGTATCTTGGTTAATTGGATTAAAAATCGATCCATCTTCTAATAAAATGTTAAATATTGGTTTTCTATTTGAGCGATAATCAATGTTTCTATCAGGCAAACCATCTTTATCGGTATCACAGTTTATATCGCAAATGCCATCATCATCTAAATCGATATTTAAATCTGCAACACCGTCACCATCTAAATCTTGATTAAGTTCTAGTCTGGCTAAATATTGAACACCCATATAAGTAGCAAACCCACCAACAAATAGAAATGCTAAAGCAAAAAGAATAAATAAAGCCAAATTATTAGTCTTTTTAAAAGAAAATATTAATTTACTACCTATTTTTTCAACGCGAAGGGACGCTGGTAAGTAAGTTTCATTATCTCTAGTATCAAAGGCAATGTTTAATACTTTATCAATATGTTTCTTAGTTACTTCAACTTTACCTTCATACATTAAATCAATAGTTTCTTTAATTTTAGCATCTTGTTTTTTGCTATCTAAAAGCATAAACTCTTTTAAGTTTATTTCTTCTCTTTTATTGGTTTTTTCAATAACTACCTTTTCTTCTTTATCCTTTTTTGCCATAATACACCTTCCTATTTCAATAATGCAAATGCTTTCTTAGATTTCTTTTCATAACTATCTATAAAGTCTTTAAACTTACCATCAATACTATTAAGTATTTTTTCTTTTCTCTTACTTGCTTCTTTAAATTCTTTATTTACTAATGATTTAAATTCTTTATCACTAATATTACCAGAAAATACAAAATCATTAATTAATTTACTAATAATTGCTTCATTATAAACTGTATCTTCTTTATCTTTATGTTCTTTTAGAGCATCACTAGCGATATAAAAACCTAAATCATACTTATCTTTAATAGCAATATCTTTTGATTCTTTTGTAACCTTTTCAATTGATGTCATTGGTACAATGTTATTTTTTTCCAAGTATTCCCATAACTCTAAGGCTTTAATAAAGTTAGGTTCTTTTAAAATAACATTGGTCTTTCTAATGGGACTACGAACTGGACTACTTTCCTTTAAACTTTTAATAAATGTTGAATTACGAAAAGCTCCGAGAACATCACGAATATGTTCAATTCTCTCTTCAATAGTATGTCCATCTTTTTTTTCGTTAACTTCATCATTAGTGTTACCTTCTAAACTGACATTTATTTTAAATTCGCCATTTTTTAGTTTAGTTGTACCACTATATGTAACAGTATTTTTAATTTTAGCATATGATTTTTGATCTGATTCATTTAATTTGTTTTGAACAAACATATATAGATTATCTACAAGAGATTTGATAAATCTATTTTCATATAAATCAACGGTTTCTTCTCTATAAACATTTAATAGTTTAAGAGGAATTACTGTTCCATCATCATGTACTTCTTGAATTAAGTTTGTATTTTGCGCTAAGTGTCTGATTGATTCTTCAGTTACAACTTTAGCTTTTTCTATTGGAACAATGTTTTCTTCTTGAACAATAAATCTCCTGGGATTACGAATGATATTATCAAGATAAGGGATACATTCTTCGATCATATCCATCCAAGATGTATCACTTACCTTTTTTTCAATATCTTGTAAAACACGGATATCAGAATTAGTTGTTTCAATAAATTTGGAAATTTCCTCTTTATCTAAATTATTTATATAATCAACTATATCCATATAAATCACCTAAATTGTTTTCTTCAAACGAAGTAAATACGCTTTACATTCTGGAGTTTTATCTGTACCAAATAATTTTTCTAAATAAGCAATAAGTCCATCAATTTGATCTTTAATATAAGCAAGATTTAATTGTTCAAATTTTCTTAAAATTTTATGAGCAATTAAGTAATCGATAGCAGCTACTTCATCGCCACCACAAGCAACAAATGCTGGAACGAATTCTTTTAATTGTTTAACAATTCTGTTACCAAAAGCAAGTCTGAAGTGATCGATTACATATCTATCAAGTTGTGCAACTTTTTCTAGAGTTTCATCACTTACTTGATGTTCTTCTGCTGCTTTAGCAAATTGTTCTTCAAAATACTTATAACTCATCTTAAGTGGTTCCGTATCTGGTGCTGCAAATTCTTCACATTTATCATCAATTGCTATTGGCATAGCTCTATCATATACTTTATCAGTAATCATAAATGTTGAGTCATCGTTATTGATTGTACCAATATACCACATGTTTTCAGGTATCTTAAGTTTTCCTTCATCTAGTTTTTCAGGGTCATGTGGCCAGACATTAGGAACAAGTTCTACAACCCAATCCTTTTTATTTGGAAGTTCCAAAATAGATAGCATTTCTGCAAAGTAATATTCAACACGAGAAATATTCATTTCATCTAATAATGTAATATATATTTCATCAGTGTATTG
>CALVPL010000147.1 GCA_944351315.1 uncultured Bacilli bacterium
GCAAAAGAAATAAAGCAAGCTAGAAATAAAGTTGGATTTCTAGGTGATTTTTTACTAAATAAAGATATTTTGTTTGAATGTTGATTGAAAGAATGGAAAATTTGCGATAAGCAAAGAACCATGAAAGCCATTGTTAAGGCAATTTGATAATTTTGTTTTAGGCCTATATTATAAGCAATTAAAGTAATTATAGCTATATAAACACCGTAAAAAACAACACGGAATACTAAACCTTTTTGAAATAAACTTTTACTTTTTCGTGGTTTTTGTTGCATACTATCAGGATTTTCCGGATCAACTCCTAGTGCTAAAGATGGGAATGTGTCAGTTACTAGATTTACAAAAAGAATATGGACAGCAAGAAGCGGCGTTTCTAAATTTAAAACGGTGGCAAGAAAAATTACTAAAACTTCAGCTATGTTTCCAGCTAGCAAAAATTGAATGACTTTTTCAATATTTCTATACACTCTTCTTCCTTCGCGAATCGCGACAGTTATGGTTGCAAAATTATCATCTAGCAAAATCATGTCGGCAGCATCTTTAGCAACATCTGTTCCAACTTGACCCATTGCCACCCCGATATCAGCAGTTTTTAAGGCTGGACTATCGTTTACTCCATCCCCAGTCATGGCGACGATTTCACCATTTTTTTGCAGTGCATTGACGATTTTTAATTTGTCTTCAGGACTTACTCTGGCAAAAACAGAAATATGGGAAATTTGATCTTGCAATTCTTGATCGGTCAAATTATGTAATTCTGTACCATCCATTGCTCGATCCCCTTCTTGGAAAATTCCTAAATCTTTCGCGATAGCCGTCGCGGTTAGTTTATGATCTCCAGTAATCATAATTACTTTTATGCCAGCAGTATGGCAAAGTTTAATAGCCTCATAGGCTTCTTCTCTTGGCGGATCGATCATACCAACTATTCCTAAAAAAATTAAATCACTTTCAATATCTTCTTGTTCATTTGTTGGAATCGCTTGGATTCTTTTTTGAGCAAAACCTAGCAGCCGAATTCCTTTACTTGATAAATTGGCTACTTGTTTTTTGATTTTTTCTTTCTCGTCTTCTTCTAATTCTTTAACTGTATCTTTTATTTGAACTTTAGTACAACAACTTAATAACTCTTCAGGAGCTCCCTTAGTAAATACATAGAACTTAGAATTCAATTCGTGAATAGAAGACATTCTTTTACGAATGGAATCAAAAGGTTGTTCAAAAAGTTTTGGTGAATTTTTGATGATTTGCTCAATATCAATTTTATGTTCTTTAGCAAATACTAATAATGCACCTTCTGTTGGATCCCCAATCATTTTATCTTGTTCTAAGAATGCATTATTGCACAGAATCATTGTATAGAGCATCTCTTTATTTATTTGCATTTGATCTTTTTCTAAAATAAGATCTTCGGCTAAAAAATATTTTGTTACAGTCATTTTATTTTCGGTTAGAGTTCCTGTTTTATCGGTACATATTACGGTTGCACTTCCTAATGCTTCGACAGCTGGAAGTGTTTTTACTAAGGCTTTTTTCTTCGCCATTCTCTCTACTCCAAGAGCCATGACTACTGTGGCTGTAGCAGGCAAGCCTTCAGGAATTACGGAAATCGCTAAAGAAACAGAAATCATGACTAAGGAAATAAAATCTTGACCATTTATGAAACCAATTATAAAAATTAGAATACTTACTAATATTCCAACTATACTTAAAGTCGTTCCAACTTTATTTAATTTTCTTTTTAATGGACTATCTAATGATTTTGTATCTTGAAGCATCGAAGCAATTTTCCCCACTTCGGTAGACATTCCTGTTTTTACTACCACACCGGTTGCTGTACCGTAACTAACCAATGTTGAGGAGAAAGCCATATTTTTTAAATCTCCTAAAGTAGTATTTTCTGAAGCGACAAAAAGAGCGTCTTTACTCACTGGAACACTCTCGCCAGTCAATGAAGATTCGTCAATTTTTAATTGGTTTTCTTCTAAAATTCTTAAATCTGCTGGCACGATATCCCCAGCTTCTATAAGAACGATATCCCCTTTTACGAGTTCACTTGTCAAAATCTTTTTATTTTTTCCATCACGAACTACTTTTGCTAAAGGTGCATTTAATTTTCGTAAAGCTTTTAAAGCATCTGTTGCTTTCTTTTCTTCCCATACACTTATAAAAGCATTGATACAAACAATAATTAAAATGACTACTCCTTCGGCTGTTTCTCCTAAAAAGAAGGATAGAACCGCGGCAATTAATAAAATAATAATCATTTTATCTTTTAGTTGTTCTAAAAGCATTTGCCATAATTTTTTTTCTTTCTTTTCTGCTAGTTCATTTGCTCCATCGGTTTTTAGCCGGTGTAAAGCTTCCTCTGTTGTCAATCCACCTTTTTGCGTTTTTAAAATTTCTAATACTTCTTCTTTTGTTTTTTCTTGCATACATTCACCTTAGGAATAGTATAGCAGATTTTAATTTTTTTTAAAGTTTAAAAAAAGTGTTTACACTTCTTTTGCGTAAACACTTGCTTTCTTTTTATCTCTTCCTAATCTCTCAAAACGAACAACACCGTCTATTTTAGCAAATAATGTGTGATCTTTACCAATCCCAACATTTGCTCCTGGATAAACTTTTGTTCCTCTTTGACGATAAATAATGCTTCCAGCACTAATAAATTCTCCATCAGCAGCCTTAGCACCTAATCTACGACCTCTAGAATCTCTACCGTTTTTTGTAGAACCTTGGGCCTTAACATGAGCGAATAATTGAAGATTTAAAAATAGTCTATTCATTTTATTCATCCTCTCTAATCGTTATATTTTTAGGATAAGTTAGAGAAAGTTCTTGAAATAATTCTATCATATTTATTAATAGTGTATTTACTATTTCATTTTCTTCTAATTTTTTCAAACAAACTTCATCTTTCTTCATATCTACAGAAATCGCTTCTTTAGAAAATTTTAAAATAGCATTTACTGTAGTAATAAAAATACTTGAAGCTCCAGCACAAACAATGTCTTTACCATAATCGGCATACATCGCATGGCCAAGAATTCGAACTTCCATAATCTTATCTTTTTTCTTTTTGATCAAAATGCGTATCATTATTTTACAATACTCTTAATCGTAACTTTTGTATAAGGTTGTCTATGTCCTTGTTTTTTACGATATTTTTTCTTTGGACGATATTTAAAAACAACAATCTTCTTTTGACGTCCATGTTTTTCTACAGTACCAACAACTTTAGCACCTTTAACAGTTGGGTTTCCAGATTTACCATCCACATATAAAACTTCAGTAAATTCTACATCGCTACCAACTTCGTTTGGCAATTTTTCAACATAGATTGTATCGCCTTCAGAAACATAATATTGTTTTCCACCAGTTACAATAATAGCTTTCATTTCTTACCTCCTTCATATTTTTAAGACGCGCCTTAAAGGTACGATAGTTCGTTTAAAACCTTGTTCGAGCGGTTTTGATAAAAGCTAATTGCCTTACAAAACAAGTAAATTCTACCAAAAAAGATAGTTCTTGTCAAACCTTTTTCAAATTGTTATAATGAATATGTCAAAAGATATGACATAAAATAAAGAAGGATATATCTGAAGTGTGAATCAGATACTTTCCGATAATGGTTTAAGCACCTGAATACAACAATGTTGTTTCAGATGCTCTTTTTTATTGTAAAAGTAATATAAATATTACGAGAAATAAAAGCAATATTATAAAATGCAAAGAAGCTTCTCTTCGATTCATAATATCACC